>JAUPLR010000143.1 GCA_030836825.1 Campylobacterota bacterium | reverse complement strand
TCTTGGGACCTACAGGTGTTGGAAAAACGCAGACCGCTAAAACGTTGGCAAAGTTCCTCTTTGACAGCAGTGAGTCGATGATCCGTATTGACATGTCCGAATACATGGAAAAACATGCGGTATCACGACTCGTCGGTGCCCCTCCGGGATATGTCGGATTTGATGATGGAGGACAGCTTACCGAAGCGGTACGTCGTAAACCGTACAGCGTTATTTTGTTCGATGAAGTTGAAAAAGCACATCCGGATGTTTTCAATATATTGCTTCAAGTTCTCGATGACGGACGTCTTACGGACAACAAGGGGGTAGTGATAGATTTTACCAATACGATCATTATCTTGACCTCTAACATTGCCAGCGACAAGATTATGGCACATCAGGGTGATGCTAATCTTGAAGAGATGGTTTTAGGTGAACTGCGACAGCATTTCAAGCCGGAATTTTTAAACCGTTTGGATGATGTGGTGGTCTTTAATCCATTGGGTGAGAGTCAGATTCTCAGCATTGTTGATTTGTTCTTTGCGGACATCATGAGAAAAGTGGAAGAACGCAATATTACGCTTACCCTTACGGATGCGGCAAAACGTCACATCGCGCAAGCGGGCTTTGATCCGGTATACGGTGCGCGTCCACTGAAACGTGCTTTGTACGAGATTGTAGAAGATCGACTGGCTGATTTGATTCTCGGAGGGGAAGTGATCGAGGGGGCCTCTGTGGCTTTTGACGCTTCAGGTGACGAGATTACCGTATCTGTGTCATAATTGCTTCATGAAAAAACTGGCGATACTTTGGCTGCTTTTGCTTGCCCCTTTGTTTGGATGCACGGGAGATTGTATGACCTGTCATCCCAAACTGTTAAAAACCATCGATACGGATATGCGCCATAAATCGATGCTGACGTGCATCAAATGTCACAGCCCCAACCCTGAAAAAATGGCGGACTGTGGCAGTGACTGTTTCGCATGTCATTTAGTAGATAAGATTGATAATCAAGGAATAGCAGAGCACAAAGTCATCCGAGAATGCCGTGATTGCCATATGAGGATGAAAACAACGCTAGGGTTGGATACGTTTCCAAAAGGGCAGTCATCTGCTCCAACGCTGCGGGATTTTTTGAAGCCTTAAGCGTAAACCGGCTCAAATAGTCGGTCAAATCCTTCGAGTATTCTCTTCAAAAACTTTTCCGCTTCGTTAATCATTTTTGACATATCGTTTTCATTCTTCGGAGGTTGGGTTTGTTTAATGGCATTGTCGAACAGGTTAACGATCCCTTTTTTTGCGTGATTTTTGACACTTTCATCACTGTGCTTAAGATCACCTAGCGCTTTGGTTAGATCAGAGGCTATTTTATTGATCGGAGACTTTTGTTTTCCATCGCTCAATTCTTTCATAAACGTATCAATGTACGGTTGCGCTTTTTTCATAAACGCATCAATCTCTTTTTGATCTTGTTGGGTTATACCGTTGGTATTAAGTTCAAATGCAAAGGATTGCAGGGAGGAAAAACTAAAAGAGCTCTCTCTGGCACCCTCTTTTTGACGAGAGTTGAGGGAAAGCTGTTGGGTATTCTCAAAATTAAGAAACAATGTGTCCCCGCTGCTGGTTTGCATTTGCATACTCAGTTCATGTGAGCGGTATGCGTCCAAGGATGAAGTTGTCATGATCTACCTCTAAATACTAAATGATATTGTTACGATATCGGTAAATTAACAAAAAGATTAAATAAGCTTGCGTGAAACTTAATGGCACTTTAAGTAAGATTTGACTACCATTGCGGCTAAAATATAACAAGGGGAATGGTAATGAAAAGAACATACCAACCGCATAATACACCACGTAAGCGTACGCACGGTTTCCGTTTACGTATGTCTACAAAGAATGGTCGCCGAGTTATCAATGCTCGTCGTGCTAAAGGCAGAAGCAGATTGGCTGTATAAACGGCTTTTCTATGCTGAAGCTCAACTCAGAGTTTCAGCGAGTTTATAAACGCGGAAAGAGTGCTCACAGTACTTCTGTCGCGTTGTTTTATCTTCCTGTGACGGGAGAAAAAACAGTTGGGTATACCGCGAGTAAAAAAGTCGGAAACGCCGTCGTTCGCAATCATTGCAAAAGACGCTTGCGTTCCCTTTTTGCCGAACTGTCTGATCAGCTTTCAGATGGATGGTATGTATTGGTCGCCAAAGAGCCGTTGCATAGCAATGACTTCGAAAGTGTGCGACGAGACTGTAAATATGTTTTAAAACGGACAGGTGCTTTGATAATGAGTAGCGAGGGATAATGATAAGAAAATTCTTTCTTAGCCTCCTTTGGTTTTATCGGCATTCCTTCTCTTTGGTGACACGCGGGTCGTGTCGTCACTACCCCTCATGTTCTGAGTATGCCCTGTGGCAGTTTGAATGCAACTCTCTTCCCTATGCTTTTGCTACAACGTTTTTGCGTATTTGTCGATGTAACCAACTTTTTCGTGGTGGAATTGATTATCCAAAAATTGGTAAACCAAGCGGTAAAGCATCCAAACTTTCCATAATTACGATAAAATATTGGTTTGTTCCTTATGGGCAAAATTATTTTCTGATTAAAAATTTTAGGTATAAAGGATAACAGTGTTAGAAAAATTTACTCCAAACCAGCGTTTGTTGTTGGCCGTTGCACTTTCATTTGCATTTTTTGTCGGCTACACAACTCTCTTCCCCCCCAAAGCATCCAATGGCGGTGATGCCAACATGTCAACCGAGATTGTTGCCAAGCAAGCCACCACATCGCTACCAACGCCTTCTGAACCATCATTGGCTAGCATCGGTGATGTAAAAACGGTTAAAACGGATACGTTAACAACCATTAATTCAAAAGAATTTACCCTTAAAATTGATACATTAGGCCGTATTTCATCGATTGTATTGAAAAATAAAAAACATGGCAACAAAGCAGGAAAATTAGCAGAGCTGATTCCTCCAACGGGTCCGAAGCCGTTGCAGGTTCGTTTCGCAGATGAAGCGTTGGACGCCGTCGCGCAGAAAACGCCGTATTCCAGCAACATTGATGATGTTGTGTTGGGTGAAAACGGAAAAGCAGAAATTCTCTTAACCCAAGCACTCAATGGAGTAAACGTCACTAAAAAAGTAACCTTCTATTCGGACGGCCATTACGACGTTACCATGAATCTATCCGAAGCCAAACGTTATTTTGTCTATCTTGGAATGCATCCGCAGATTAATGATGAGATGATGACGGTTGTTGGCGGAATGGTTTACTCAGGTGATAATAAAACCACTATTTTTGAAGACGGTGGTGTTGAGGGGAGAGAAGGATTCAATAACGTTCATCTTGTCTCTGCGTTTGATCAGTACTATGCAACGATTTTTTACGGTTTTGATGCAGCCACGCCTGTCTACGTTGAGCGTGATATCAATGACAATCCTGTCAGTTATTTAGAAGGGACTCAAGCGTTTAATTTTAAAGGCTATGTTGGACCAAAGGAGTATAGAGCCTTAGAGGCGATTAATCCGGTATTGACGCACGCGATTGAATTTGGAATGTTTACGTTTATCGCAGCGCCTATTTTCAAAGTGCTTATGTGGTTGCATGGATTGTTCGGGAATTGGGGATGGGCGATCATTGCCTTGACGGCACTTATTCGTATCTTTTTGTATCCTTTAACGCAAAAAGGGATGGTCTCTATGCAAAGAATCAAAGAGATCGCTCCGAAGATCAAAGAGGTTCAAGCCAAATACAAAGGTGATCCTCAGCGTATGAACGCGGCCGTTATGGAAATGTATAAAAAGCATGGGGCTAATCCATTGGGCGGATGTCTCCCCTTGGTATTGCAAATTCCGGTTTTCTTTGCCATTTACCGTGTTTTACTTAATGCGGTAGAACTCCAAGGGGCTCCGTGGCTTCTATGGGTGACGGACTTGTCGCGTATGGACCCGTATTACATTTTACCGATCCTTATGGGGGCAACAATGTATTATCAGCAGAAGATTACCCCCAGTAATTTTACCGATCCGTTGCAAGAGAAAATCTTTAAATTTCTACCGATCATATTTACGTTCTTTTTCTTCACCTTTCCAGCAGGGCTTGTGTTGTACTGGTTCATTAATAACATTTTCTCAATCACACAACAATATCTCGTAAACCGACAATTTGCAGCGGCTCGTATTATTCGACATGAGGCGCATCTTGCGGAGAAGCACCATGAAAAAGATTGAAGCGCCTTCACTGGAACTCGCCTACGCTAAAGCCGCGTCAGAGTTTGGATGTTCCGTTACGCTACTGCAAGTGGAGATTGTTCAGGTTCCTTCTAAAGGGATTTTAGGTCTTTTCAAAAAACCTGCCAATAGCAGTATTTGCCATTTCAATTTTAAGTATTCTATTTTTTAAGGATTTATAAAAAAAGAATTTTCCACTTTCTTGTT
>JAUPLR010000142.1 GCA_030836825.1 Campylobacterota bacterium | reverse complement strand
GGCACAACTGCCGCATGAACTCATAGCTCAGCTAAAAATTGAACGCAAAAGCAGCTATGGGTGGGTTGTTTTTGTTCTCATTTTTGGCGGGATACTAGGCGCATTGGGATGGGTGTACAGAAGCCGTTTTACGTTTGAGGGTTCACCGTATAGCGAAGAATCCGTGGCTGCCAAATCTCCTGAGGCAGAGAGCGTGAGTAACGTATCCGTGGTTCCGGTGAAATCCACTGTCCGTTTCAGTGATATCGGCGGGATTGGTGATGTCAAAGAAGAGCTCGAAGAGATCATCGACTTTTTACGCAATCCAAAGCGTTATTATAACTTCGGTGCTCGTATGCCGCGCGGTGTTTTACTCGTAGGACCTCCAGGTGTGGGCAAAACGATGATTGCCAAAGCGGTTGCCGCCGAAGCCGATGTCCCCTTTTTCTATCAAAGTGGTGCGTCGTTTGTCCATATTTATGTCGGTATGGGGGCAAAACGGGTGCATGAACTGTTTGCCGCTGCCAAGAAAAATGCCCCCTCGATCATTTTTATCGATGAAATTGATGCCGTAGGGAAAAAACGTGACGGAGGACGTAACGATGAGCGCGAGGGAACGCTCAATCAACTTCTCACTGAAATGGACGGCTTTGAAGATACGGCGGGAATCGTCGTTATCGCCGCAACCAACAACATCGAAGTCATGGACAATGCGCTGTTACGTGCAGGGCGCTTTGACCGCCGTATCTTTGTGGAGCTTCCTACTGCGAGCGAACGGGCCGCTATTTTGGAAAAATATCTCCATGCTGTTCCACATGAGCTCTCCATCGATGAGATAGCGAAAATGACAGTAGGATTCAATGGAGCATCGCTTGCGGCGTTGACCAATGAAGCGGCATTGCTGTGTCTACGCCAGCGTGAATTTCAAGTGAAAATGGAGCACTTTTTAGCGGTTAAAGACAAAGTCATGTTCGGTAAGAAAAAAATAGCGATGCTCTCCCAACAACAGCGTCATTATCAAGCGCGTTATCAAGCAGGGAAAGTGTTCGCCGCAACATGGTCCGATCTGCCGTATGAGAAGATTAGCCTCAGTAACGAGTCTATTACGCCGCCAAGTGCCGAACCGTTGTTAAAGCATGAAATCGAATCTCAAATACGGATACATCTTGCAGGAATCGCTGCGTGTGATCTTCGTTTTGGAGAACACGCGTCCAATGCCTCTCACGACGTCGTGGCCGCGCGTGAGTTAGCCCACAGCATGATTCATGAGTACGGCATGGGTCCTACATTTCTTGCCAGCGAGAACGATTGCAATGCTTTGATTGATCGGTTGTATACCGAGATTAAAACACTACTGGATCGTCATACTAGCAGTGTCGATAAGCTAGAGAGCATTTTGAGCGAATACGAGCAGATATCAAAAGCATTGGCAAAAGAGACCATGAATGACGTTTTATAGCGGCTTTTCGCTGCTCAACGATCAGCGTTTTTTTGAGGCCTATCTACGAGAGAGTGACTATACTGTAGCAGGATTTAGCTACGGCGCCATCAAGGCAGCACGGCATGCGGTAAACGCAACAAGCCGAGTTGACACCTTACAGCTTTTTTCCCCCGCTTTTTTTCAGACGGCAAAAAGTTCGTTCAAGAGATTGCAGCTTGCTGGTTTTATGTCGGATCCCATAAATTATCGCAAACGATTTGCTCATGGCTGCTTTGCTCCGCGTGAAGTGCAACCTCTTGATCTTAGAATGGGAACGGTTGATGAACTTGAAGACGTTTTAAACTTCGTATGGGAGGACCATTTACTCGAAAAAATACTAGGGAAAGGGATTCATATAGAGGTGTATTTGGGAATGAAAGATCATATTATCGACGCTGCTGCTGCACGCGAATTTTTTCTTGGCTATGCAACCGTGACCTTGATTCGAACGGGGAACCATTTTTTACAGGAGTGTACATGATTAAAATAGGCGTTATAACGGCATCAGACCGTGCGAGTGCAGGGATTTATGAAGATATATCCGGTGTAGCAATTCAAGATACGATGAAAGATTATTTAAAAAGTGAGCACGAGATTATTTATCGCTGTATTCCAGATGATCAAAGCACCATTGAATCCACGATGATTGAACTGTGTGACGAGGGGTGCTGTTTGGTAGTGACAACGGGTGGAACCGGTCCTGCATTGCGTGACGTTACCCCTGAGGCTACCGAGAATGTCTGTGAGAAGATGATGCCGGGATTTGGTGAGCTGATGCGCTCTGTGAGCCTGCAATACGTTCCTACCGCGATATTATCCCGCCAAACGGCGGGAATACGAGGACAATCGTTGATCATCAATCTCCCCGGTAAACCAAAATCGATACGAGAGTGTTTGGATGCTGTTTTCCCTGCGGTACCGTACTGCATTGATCTCATAGAGGGTCCGTTTTTGGAGTGTAACGAAGAGGTTATCAAAGTGTTTCGCCCGAAGTCATCCTAATCGGAGAAGGAAAGAGGGGGGCTCCCCTCTGAGAAGAAGTTAAACGAAGTTGACTTTGGTAACGTGGTGTTGTAATCCTAGTTCCGTAGGGGTACAACCAAGGGCAAGCCCCACCATTTGTGGCATGTGTAGTACGGGAAGCTTTACGTCTCGACCGATGGCTTTTGAAGCACTGTGGTTCTGTACATCAAGTTTTAGATGACAAAGCGGACACGGTGTTACCATCCAATCAGCATTGGCGTCCATAGCACCTGAAAGTGCATTGCCGGTCAATACTGCTGCGGTATGCGCAGATTGCAGCTCTGCATGGAATCCGCAACATTTATTTTTGGCATCGTAATCCACATTGTTTCCACCGCACGCGATGATAAGATCATCCAATGAGCTTGGATTGTATGGGTTTTCGCCGCCGTTAGAGAGGTTTTGCAACTCTGAGGGACGAATGTTATGACATCCGTAAAACGGAGCAATATTAAACTCGCTAAGAGGAACGTTTACTTTTTTAGCAAGATTTTCCAAGCCGTAGTCTTGAACAATGGCATACAAAAAGTGCGTGACTTCAGACGTCCCTTTGTACTCCAAGCCTACTTCTGCGAGTTTAACGTTCACTTTTGCTTTGAGCTCAGGATTGGTATCCAAACGATGTTTGGTCATCGCCGTGTTGAGTTGACACGTATTACAGATGGTTACCATCGTAAGACCCAATTTTTCAGCATAACAAATGTTACGGGCATTGAGAACCAATGAAAGAAAATCATCATAATCTTGTAAGTGAGAAGCACCACAGCAGGATGCCTCATCTAATAACACGAGTTCAATTCCTAATTTCTCGGCAATCGCCAAGGTAGATTTGAGAAGTTCAGGGGTACTTTCGCGGGCAGTACAGCCGGTATAGAGTGCGTATCTAAGCATTTGCATGATTACTCCTAGAATTTGACGGTAGATGAAGTTTCAATAAGCTTTTTGACTTCATCAAGATTTTTAGATTTTGGCATGTTCCACGGCATAACAATTTTCCCATTTTTCCACATTTCAAATGCTTCAGGAAGATGTTTCATAACCCCGATATTTCCTTCAGAATAACGCACCAACTCTCCTTCGTCGAGCAGTCCGTGCTTCTTGATAGAATGGGCAAAGCCAACTGCGTGACGGGTTGCCACATTGTCTTTGGCAATTCCTGCTTCGAAAATCATGTTGTGCAGTTTGGTGATTTTTTCGATCGGATTAACATCTTTTGGACACGCTTGCGCACATTCCATACATTTAACACAATCCCAAACGCCTTGGGCCTCTTCGTTGACCACATGAAGACGCTCTACTGAAGCATCATCACGTACATCCGCGGCAAAACGAAACGCTGCAGCAAATGCCGCCGGTCCGATAAAGCGATTGTTGATTTCCAATGCAGGACATGAGTAGTGACACGCGCCACACTGGATACAATAATCGGCTTCGAGAAGTTTCTCTGCATTGTGAGGGGATACCAGATTTTCAAGGCTAGGATTCTCCTCAACATCAGCGACAAGGAAAGGGGTGACTTGGGCATGCTTATCCCAAAAATCTTCTTTATCAATGATAAGGTCTTTGATTGCTCGTTTGGTGCTTAAGGGATCGATGGTCATATCTGTTCCAAAGACATCAATAAGATCGAAAACACGTGCTTTACACGCCAAAATCGCCTTTCCGTTTACTTTTATAGAACAAATTCCGCAAATACCGTGACGGCAGCTGCGACGATAGGAGAGGGATCCGTCATGATCCCATTTGACACGGTTAAGAACATCAAGAATATCTTCCTCGTGTGTTACATCCAATATATAAGTATT
>JAUPLR010000141.1 GCA_030836825.1 Campylobacterota bacterium | reverse complement strand
AATGTAAAACTTTCCGCTCTCTTGTACCGCTTTCATATCTACGTATTCATCGATAAAATCATCAAATGGGATTTTTGCATCGCATGCCGCACGGTGCATTTTCATCGCTTCATTAAACGGCTCATCTTTGCTTAATCCGCCGATCACTTCAAAAAGAGCACTCGCATCGTGGGCACTCCCCGCACTGTAATGCTCTATCGCATATTCGTATAAGGCTCGAAGCGTTGCAAAATCCTGCACCTCGTTCATGTCAAGACGCTCCAGATTTTCCAACGCATTGGTCATCCGCTCCAACGCTAAATCCAATATATTGGCATAATAGGCCATCAATGTATCGTCATCGAACGTTTCATGCGCCTGTGCCTCGAGTACGTACAGTGCCGCTATATCACCTGAGGCTTGCGCGTTATAAATTTTTTCCTTGAGTTCATCCATTGAGTGCCTCCTTAAGTCGCATAAGCGCTTGTATCGTCTTCGTCGTCTCTTCCACCAACGCGATGCGTATATACCCCAATCCAGGGTTTTCACCTTGTGCATTATCGCGCGCTAAAAATTCCCCCGGGAGAACTTTGACGTTATAATCACGATAAAGGCGTTGTGTAAATTCGAGAGGCTTTGGAACTTTAAGCCATAGATAAAACGTCGCATCCGAGGTCTCAACGCCCAATATCTCACGCGCCGCTTTAAAATTGTCTGCATACACATCACGCGCCACTTGCACATGCTCATCATCCGCCCATGCCACGGCCGCAGCTGCTTGGAGAGGCAGAGGCGACGCACATCCCACATAGGTGCGGTATTGCGCATACCCTTTTAAAATTTCCGCATCCCCCGCAATAAATCCACTGCGCAATCCAGGTGCCGAAGAGCGTTTGGAAATCGAGTTGATAACAAGAACATTTTTAAAGCTGGCATTCCCCACATGCACCGATGCTTCGAGCAATGATGGGATTTTTTGTGCCGTATAGATTTCGCTGTAACACTCGTCATTGATTAGGAGAAAATCGTGTCTGAGGGCGAGCTTCACCCATTCCCCCAACTCCTCAATCGATAATACCGAAGCGGTCGGATTGTTGGGAAAATTCAAAATCACCAAATCACATGTTGCCAATTCCTCTTCATTGATAACAGGTTTAAAGGCATTTTGCTGGGTCAAATTCAGATGAATCACTTTGGAACGCGAGGCAATCGCCGCACCCTCATAAATCTGATAAAACGGATTGGTATACGCCATTACCGGATTAGGTTTATCAAACAGATAATACTGCGGAAAATTAAAGAGCACCTCACGGGTACCAAACGAACTGATCAGCTCATCGCTTTTAAGCTCCACACCAAAACGGCGCTTAACGAAGCCAAGCATTGACGTATTAA
Organism: Campylobacterota bacterium; assembly: GCA_030836825.1. Lineage (GTDB taxonomy): Bacteria > Campylobacterota > Campylobacteria > Campylobacterales > Sulfurimonadaceae > Sulfuricurvum. The sequence continues at coordinate 4,430 of JAUPLR010000141.1, read as the reverse complement.
GAGTCGCTTCGCCTGCTGTCTTTGGATAACGACGCAAATCTTCAGAGTGCATGGCAAGTGATTTTTGGATAAAAGCAGGAGTTTCAAACTGCGGCTCACCAATAGTCAGCGCTACAGGCGAATAAGCTTCATTAGGGATAATTCCCTCTAATAGGGAAGTGAGTTTTTCAAAAGGATACGGTTCAAAGTGCAAAGGACGGTCTTTGTAATGGAATTTAATGAATATATTATAGCGTGATGGGGCTGTAATTAGATTATTTCAAGCTGTTCGAGGATATCTTTTGAGCTTCACTAAGCAAGAAATATTGTAAGTTTTCACCATATAAACTAATATCTTCTATCTCTTGTATTGTTCTACCTGAAATTAATGCTAGTACATTGACAATTTTAGAATAATCTTTACCTGTACCTATTAGATAGATAGATTTTGGTGTAAAACATTCTCCACCAAACATATTTCATAATCAATAGAGGCTTTACATTTTGTGTCTTTAGTTCGTCCATTTATCCTCTTTCATCCCTCTTTTTACGGTAACCGATGCTTAAAAACTTTCAAAATAATAATCGTATCACCGACACTGTCCACGTAATAGGGGATGGTATATCCTTTAAAAATCAAATCTCGCGCGTTTTCATCGTCATAATATTCGGACTCTCTAAATTTAAAAGGGAAATTGGGTAAATCGAGGATTGAGGCATCCAGCTCTTTTTTGAATGCTTTTGCATTTTGAGGATTATTTTGTGCGATAAATTGGAGAGCTGTTACGAGCCCAATATTGAAAGTTTTGGATTTAAGGATTCGCAACGTCTAAACCATCCAGCCAGTTATCGATTGTATCCATCCCCTCTTCATACGGGACAAAGTTTTTATCCCCATTTGTTTTATAGTCATCGATTAGATTTTTAATCTCTTCTCGATGTTGTTTGAACTGGGGGTGGCTGGAGCTGTCTTCTTTTTTGAGGATGATAACTTTGATAGATTCGTTGTCTACAAACCCATATTCTTCAGGAATCTTTATCATTCCGTTATGATTGATTGTTTCAAATTCTACAGCATACATGAAAAAACCCTCCATCCTCATTTTTTTTGATTATATCACTTTTTTACTTATCCTCTTTCCCACTGCTGATTGATTCCAATCGCTTCAAATTGTAGCCGTCGATAATCATGTAACGCGGTTGTGCCATGTTGTCAATGCCTGCTTTCATATGATGGTTGTCGATTGAAAAGGCCATGTCGTATCCGGCTTCTTTTGCTTTGACTAATAAATCTTTATCGTAAATACCAAACGGCCAAGCAAGATATTTAATACCATGACCCATTTTTTTCTCCAAAGTCGCTTTGGATTTATACAGCTGAGCGTGTACCGACTTCTCATACTCTTCTTTTGAAAGGGTCTTCTTTTCACGCTTGAAATTCGGATGCCAATAAGTATGCGATTCTACATGAAACAGCTTTGTCGCTTCAAGCTCACGCAACTGATCCCACGTCATCGCGTACTTCGCATTCGAAATGGCACTGGGATAGATAAACAAGGTCACAGGAACTTTGTATTTCTTGATAATAGGCGCCATATCGCTGTAAACACTTTTGTGTCCATCATCTGCGGTGATAACAATCGATTTTGAAGGAATGGATTTAATCTCCCCTTTAATGTAACGCGCAGCTGTATCCAAACCAATAACGGTATAGCCATTTTTGATGAGCCAATCCAGTTGCGCTGCAAAATCTTTCGTATGGATGGTCATCGAATCTTTGACTTCGGCACCGCAACGGTGGTAACACAATACCGGAATGCCTTGAGCCGCAAACACAGGAACAGACAACCATAATGTTGCCAACAGAACTAAAAAGGTAAAGGGAGATTTTAACGCCACGACGAATACTCGATTCTTTTGGAATAATAAACGCGATTATAGCTAAACCAAGGATTCAATTCCAAGAGGTTTTGCATAACTACTCGGACATAATAAAGATAACAGTTGGTTAACTGCCTAAAAAATCAAATTAAAGCCGTTAATAATATGACCAAAATAACCAGAAAGCAACTTATTTTGCACATGTTATTGCAAAAGAGTCCCTCCCAGAACCCCATAAAACAGGGATTCTAAAAAAAACAGATGCAAAAGTTTCTAAAATCTCTTGACAAAGGTTCATGCTACGTGTATACTTCCACCATATTTTATAAGGAGTCACAAATGATGAAAATCGCCCTTGCTATGCTTTTAGCTGCAATGTTTATTGGATGTAGTAAAGAAGAAGCTACTACAACACCAGCACCTGCTGCTGCAACTGAGGAAGCTGCACCTGCTGCTGACGCTGCTGCACCTGCTGCTGATGCCGCTGCACCTGCTGATGCTGCTGCTGTTGACGCTGCTGCACCTGCTGCTGATGCCGCTGCGCCTGCTGATGCTGCTGCAACTCCAGCTAAGTAATTAGCTCTCGCGATAAGTTTTGCACTTCGGTGCAAAACGAGTCACTTTTCTTCGTTTATTCTCTCAGCCAAACAAGTTCCTCTCGAATATTTAATTTATGTTCTACAGCCGTTTTGAGCAATGTTATTATGCTAGGTAGGCTAAATCATTGAATTCCGAGGAAATCAAATCCCTATCCGAGCATGTTTCAACGCTTTAAATTATTGGTTAGATTGAGGAAGTTGGAATTTTTGGGTGATAAATTCACCTTCTTCATTGAAGAACAAATAATAAAGTTGATCTTTTTTAACCGTCAATCCTGCTAGATAGCGTAATGCCAAATTCGCTTGCAAAGAAGCTATGTACATAACAATTGGCGCCGTAATCCCCGCAGGTGTTTTTTGAGTGATTTTAAAAACTTCCGTAAAAGAGGCTTTCTCAAAAAAGCAGACTTGTCCATTAAATGCTTCAACTGAACCGTAAATCCAAGGTGTCAATGCTTTCTTTGCATAGTTGCTAATCATGGCACGCGTAGGAAGGTTATCCGTAGCATCAATGATCAGATCTACTTCGATTCCTTTAGCCATAAATTCTTCAAGCGTGCACACGTGCGCGTAGCTTTTAACGTATGGACAGCGTTCTTCAATAAGTTGCGCCGCAACTTCTGCTTTAAACTTATTTTCATCCCCCATCTTAAAGACTATTTGGCGGTGGATGTTGTGCAAACTGACCGTATCAAAATCAACCATATGAATAGCACCGATTCCAGAGGCACCTAAGGCAAATGCCAATGATGAACCCAATCCGCCACTGCCAATGATCACAATGCGTTTACTTTGCAAGAGCGTTTGCGTCTCTTCGCCCCACAGTTGTACTTGTCGATGAAAATAGTGCATCATAATGATTGTCTCCGTTTTTTAAGTGTTTCTTTAAATCCCCACCCTTTTCGGGCTTCGCTGAGCATTTTACGATCTAAATCAACGATCAACAGCTCTTCCGTATTACCCAAATCACTTTCAACATCACCATCAGGGGTTACGAGCATCGAATCTCCGTAGAATTTCCATGCATGCGCCTCGTCGTGATATTCACCCACGCGATTCGCGCGTAAAATATAGCAATTGTGGGTAAACGCTCTGGTTTTTATCAGTTCACGCCAACGATTGTGCGAATCAAAAGTTGAAGCACTTGGCAACAACACGGCGTCGACTCCTTTTGTGCTAATTGCCTCCCACATAGGGTCAAAATGTATCTCAAAACCGCCCATAACCGCAAATTTGAATCCATTTATGGAAAACATTAACGGTGGCTTTACGCTTTGAATCGTATTGGCAAAAAATGCCTCCTCGTTCCAGTGGGGATAATTGATCAAAAATTGCTGGGGGTAGTAGGTGACACTGCGTCCGCTGATTTTTGCAATCATTTTTGTGCACTCTTTTTTCTTTACCGTGACGATGGGAGCTACAAAAACCATCTCGTATTTTGCGGCAAGTGTTTTGAGCGTCTCAATTTGATGAGCACTTTGTTCTGCTATCATCGAAATAGGCGTATTGGTCAGTTCTTTAAAAAAAGGATTGAGAAGGTACTCGCCCAACAGCATCAGTTTCACCCCTTTTCGATGGGCAGCTCCTGCGTAGTTCTCCAAGGTTTTACTCCCCATGCCAATAGAAGGGAGCTGTAAAATAGCGCAACGCATTATTGATCCTGACCTTTGATAATTTGAATTTGCAACTGTGCTTGTTCCAACATTTTTTCCGCAGATTTTAGTTCACCCATACCTGCTTCGTATGCCTTAACGCTTTCATTCATTGGCAAGGCAGGATCCATCAATTTTTCCAAAATCGCTTTGGCATTGGCAATTTTATTTTCAAAACTTTCCTCTTCTAACATAGCGCATCCCTCACGTACTGATCAATTTTCTCAATTTCTACTAAAAAAGCATCATGCCCATAATCGCTTTGTATCTCAATATAATCGACATTCTCCTTTCCGCATGCTCGCATTGTGGTTGCGAT
>JAUPLR010000140.1 GCA_030836825.1 Campylobacterota bacterium | reverse complement strand
TAACCAATGGGTCAAGATCTTCTACTTCCGGGGTGTTAATGTAATATTCCAGATTACCCATCAGCTCAACAATTGTTTGCGCATTTTGTGGAGGCATATATACTACTTCGCCTGTACGTTCATTTTTTAGTGCCGTGCCGCTTTGTGTACGAAATCCAGCATCATTATCCTCTAATTCGAGGTGAATAGCCAGTAAATCTTTTAACAAAATTAGCTTTGTTTCATAAACACGCTGCCACCCCGTATAAAGTGCCTGACGATACTGCTGAACCTCTTTTGCTTCTTGACTTGCATTTTTAGACTCAACACCAGCACGATAAAGTTCATCATGCGTCGTTACTATATTTTCAATCTCAGAACTGTCTTTTGCTTCTTGAAGAGTGATAGCATTAATCAAAATTGTTTGATTTGGAATAGTACGCGCAACCCCCTTGAGCTCGGCAAGTGCTGCATGGGAACGAGTAAGCTGACGTAAAATAGCCTTACTTTCAACATCAATGTTTAATGGAAGTGATGCGGGGATATGTTCATTACTCATTAAAATTCTTTCTGCTGTGATATAAATTGTATTCTAAATTCAGTCGATATGGTAGTTTATTATAGAGTGTTGGTGCTGAAAGGTAGTTTTGCCTTCCCCCATACTCTGAACACTCAGCTATGCCTCTTAGCGGTATGGGTATGGCTCGTTCCTCGCCACCAGAGGCTATTACCCTTATAGAGCGAATAAGACCATTCTTTTTCATGAGAATTTTGCGAATCAATGCAGCGTAACGTTTGATGGTTGAAAGAGATCGTTTGGTGAATTTCGCTATGGCTGATTGGGTGATTTTTAACTTTTTACGTCTCAGATGGTCAATAGCTACTTTTATTGTCCGAACAGTTCGTGCTACTTTAAGCTGCGTAGTGCGCTTAGCTGCTTTACTTTGACGTTTAGCTACCTCTTTGATAAATTTATCATTTGAAAGGTTAAGGATTCTCGCAAACCCCATAGTTTTAGAAGTTGATTTTGCTTTAAAGTTATTCCTATTTTCATAACAAAACTCGCACACACTTTTTATGATCGAGTTTGGTTTGATTGGAATATCAAACTGTTCATTCAGTGATTCTGCTTTAGCTTTTAAAAGATCATAGAGATTTTTGTTTTTGGCAATTTTATAACCATATTGGCGCAACTGATTGAACAACGTGATATGTCGGCTTTTTGAGCGTTCAATATCCTCTCGATTGATTTCCTCGACAACGGTTGATGAAGGAAGAATAAATTGACGAAATTCTCCCAAATCATACGCATAATCGTTGTAAATAGTACGAAAAAAACTAGTATTCAAGAAATTTTTTGTCTGATGATTTTGATAATTTCGATCCGCTCCGATCAATATCTGTATCGATCTGACAATATCTCGATAATACTGAACCGCTTTCTTATTTCGTTTAGATACAGGCACTTTTAGTAGCCAAATTAGATGCGCTTTATTATTAGCGTGGTTAAGTGTTTGTATGGTGGGTACAGGAAGTCCTACAGCATTCCACTCAGCAAGCAGATCTTCATCATCAATATCCATGATAATAGCATTGAAATGAGTCTCAGTATTAAGTTGAATCTGAGCATATTTGTGTGGTTTTTGACAAACATATTTGATGGGCAATATATTCATATGTCCATGTATCGTATATGTTCGAATTTTATTAAAACGAGATATCACTCGTGATAGCTCAGTTTTTTGATTAATATTATTTTCGATAAACAAAAGTATTCCCTTGATGGTTGATTAACATCAAAGGAGAACATATGGTATAATTTCTTCACATGTTATCCTTTTGATGGTTTAGTTGATTGGATGATTGGCTGCACTTTGACTCCACAGTTTGGCGACGGGGGAGTTAAAGAGCTTTCTATAAACTTTCGATTCGATTTTCTCCTTAATGACGGTATCTAGAGTGAAAAAAAGAGCCATGTTTGCACCGCGACAACTTTCTTCTTCTCAAAGGTTTGTATAACAAACTTGATAGTTTAATTCTCGTTTATAATTTAAAGGCGTATAATTCGCGGCATATTGTCACTTAACCTTTTACAGGTGTGGTGTATTGAGACAAAAAGGGACAGCAATACCATGATATCCGCAGAGATTGAAACGCTAGGGATTAAAAACGCTCAAGAGATTTTCCACAATCTGAGCTTTGATGAGTTGATCGAACATGAGTTGCGAAATGGCGAGTGTGGGCTTGCCAGCAGCGGTGCCACTGCGGTTGATACGGGCATTTTCACGGGCCGCAGCCCTAAAGACAAATATTTTGTCAACGAAGACCCTTCCAATAAATACATTGCGTGGGGCGACGTTAACAAGCCGATCGACAAAGCGATCTTCAATGAATTGCTCGAAGTAGCCCGTGAGCAGCTCTCTAGCAAGTCTCTTTACGTTACCGATGTTTTTTGCGGTGCAAGCACTGAGAGCAAGCGCTCAGTCCGTTTTATCTCCGAAATCGCATGGCAGTCCCACTTTGTCAAAAATATGTTTATCCGTCCGACAAGGGATGAGCTCGCTGCCTTTAAACCTCAGTTTACCGTTCTCAATGCGTGTAAAGCGACGAATGATAAGTGGAAAAATCATGGTCTGAATTCTGAAGTATTTGTTCTCTTTGATGTCGAAGCGAATTTGTGCATCATCGGCGGTACTTGGTACGGCGGTGAGATGAAAAAAGGGATCTTTTCAATGATGAATTACTGGCTTCCTCTCGAGGGGAAACTGGCAATGCACTGTTCTGCCAACGTGGGTCCCGATGGCGATACGTGTCTTTTCTTCGGTCTTAGCGGTACGGGCAAGACAACGCTCTCTACCGATCCCCAGCGCGCACTTATCGGCGATGATGAACACGGATGGGATGACAACGGTGTCTTTAACTTCGAGGGTGGATGTTACGCGAAAGTGATCAATCTTGACCCTTCAAGCGAACCTGAGATCCACGCCGCTATCCGCAAGAATGCTTTATTGGAAAACGTTGTCTATGACGAAGACGGTCTTGTCAACTATAATGACGGATCTAAAACCGAAAATACGCGCGTTTCTTATCCTATCGAACACATTGAAAACCACCAATCATCTCTCCAAGCCGATCATCCAAAAAATATTATCTTTCTCTCCGCTGATGCGTTTGGAGTACTTCCTCCGGTGAGTAAGCTTTCAAAAGAGCAAGCGATGTACTATTTCCTCAGCGGCTATACGGCAAAGGTTGCGGGAACAGAGCGTGGTATCACCGAACCCGTTGCAACGTTTAGCTCCTGTTTCGGAGAAGCGTTTTTGCCTCTTCACCCTACCGTTTACGCCAAGCTTTTGGGTGAAAAAATTGACAAGCACAACGTCAACGTTTATTTGGTTAACACCGGATGGACCGGAGGAGGATATGGCATCGGAAAGCGCATGAGCATCAAAGATACGCGTGCCTGCATCCATGCCATCTTGGACGGCTCAATTAATGAAAGTGAATTCCAAACAACCAATACCTTCCGATTTAATATTCCCTTAACCCTCAAAGGGGTGGATTCCACCATTCTCAATCCTCGTAACGCATGGGGCGATAGAGATGCCTATCTTGTTCAGCGCGATCATCTAGCGGGATTGTTTATCAAAAATTTCAAAAAGTACACCGATGAACAAAATGAGTTTGATTACTCGGCAGCCGGTCCGAAGGTTATCGACTAATTTCGTTCGCCCTGAGCTCGTCGAAGGGTTCATGGTTCGACGGGCTCACCACGAACGACTAAGCTATATTACCAAGGAACCTGATCCGTGGCAATGTAGTTTCTACCTGTTCCGTCTAAAACATCGGAACACTCTTCCTGAGCCGCTTCGGTTTTAAAGCTTCCGCAGTCAATCTTATAAACAACTTTACCTGTTTTATGATCTAAAACCATGGTTGCATGGATTTTTCCGTCTTGCTTGTATTCATAACTTTGGTTGTTATCTGAAAGTTCCCACCCTTTTCCTTCCATCTCTGCCACTTTACTCAATTCAATGGCTTCATTGCCCTGTGTTTTGAGTTTACTTGCCGATTTTGCCGCTTTATGCGCTCCGCTGATGGTTGTTGCAATAACCGAATCAACCTGCGCAAGATTGTATTGCAAATAAGCGACGTAGCCCAACCCTACAGCCACTACCAATGAGATTGCCAAGCTGGCACGTGTGTAACCCTTGCGTTGCATTAGAACTTCCTTTTAATAATTAAAAATTAACAATTAATTATGCCCTATGTTTCTTAAAAGAAGGTTGACTGTCACAAACATGTAAGATTTAGAATCCCGCAAACGCGGGAAGAGAGAAATATTAAATTAGCAAGAATAGGTTGAAACGAACTCGAAGGCCGTAGGACGTGCTTCGTCCGGCCATACTTGTGTTTCAAATTTGTAGTGCTGATACGTATCAATAAACAATTCACTCATTACCGGTCTGAGGAATTCATTATCACGGATAAGAGATTCAAGTGAACCGCGTAGCGTGTGCGGCATTTGAGGGATCCCTTTTTCGCGGATCTCATCAAGGCTTAACTCAAAGAGATCTTCATCCATCGGTCCAATCGGAACCGTTTTGTTTTTGATACCGTCAAGTCCCGCAAGCAACATCGCCGTAAACGCAAGGTATGGGCATGACGTTGAATCCGGGAAACGCATTTCGATACGTGTCGCTTTCTCACCTGCACCGTAAGGAACACGGCAAGACGCTGAACGATTTTGGCTTGAGTACGTCAAAATCGACGGTGCTTCAAAACCTGGGATAAGACGCTTGTACGAGTTGGTAGACGGATTTGTAAAGGCTGCGATTGCGCGTGCGTGTGCAAAAACACCACCGATATAGTGAAGCGCCGTTTCGCTCAAATTACTGTATCCGCCCTCTTTGTAAAATGTGTTTTTACCGTTTTTCCAGATGGATTGGTGAACGTGCATGCCGCTACCGTTATCACCGTAAAGCGGTTTTGGCATAAAGGTTACCGTCTTACCATTGAGGTGCGCTACCATTTTGATAACGTATTTGAGCTTTTGTACGTTGTCTGCCGCATTTACAAGAGTATCAAATACGATACCGATTTCGCCTTGACCCTGCGCTACTTCGTGGTGACCCAAGATCACTTCAAGTCCCACTTGTTCCAATACCAACATCATCTCTGCACGTAAATCAACCATGGTGTCGATTGGTGCTACGGGGAAGTAACCACCTTTGTTACGTGGGCGGTGCCCTGTGTTGTAGCCATCAGGAAATGATTTTGAATCATTCCATGAGCCTTCTTCTGTGTCTACTTCGTAGTATGAACAGTTTACTTCATCACGAATTTTGACATCGTCAAAAACAAAGAATTCATTTTCAGGACCGAAATACGCAACATCGCCTACACCTGCATGTGCAAGATGCTCTAGCGCTTTTTTAGCGATTGAACGCGGGCATTTTTCGTACATTTGACCTTTGTAGATGTCAAAAACGTCACAAAAAACGATAATGGTCGGATCTGCCGTAAACGGATCCATGAACGCAGATTGTACATCCGGCTTCAATAGCATGTCGGATCTGTTAATCGGCTGCCATGCATCGATAGAAGAACCGTCAAACGGTAAACCACCCTCAAACTGACCTGCATTGACCGCACTGTAACGGTAGGTAACATGGTGCCATGTCCCCTTCATGTCTGTGAAGCGAAAATCTACGAACTGAACATCGTTCTCTTTACAAAAACTAAAAAACTCGTCGACGTTGTTTACGAATTTACCCATGCGTTTCTCCTGAAATGTAATAATAGTGCAAAAAGTATAGCGAATTAAAAGTTAAACACGCAGAAGTTAGTGCCTAAAATTTAATCAATGTGCGTTCTTTGTTTCGGTATAACGCACATTGGGTGTATCCTACACTGCGTGCCAGCGATTGGGCTTCATCACTGTACATCCCTACCTGATCGCTACGATGCGCATCGGAACCAAACGTGATAGGGATATCCAATGCGGCTATTTCTTCGAGCAAGCCACGCGAGGGATACGCTTCACGTACGGGTTTGCGCCATCCTGACACATTTATTTCTACGCTCATGTCCGCTTTTTTGATCGCACGCAAAGCGTTTTTTGCCAATAACCGTATGTCTGTTTTTGGGAAAAAATTAAAGACTTTGAGAAGATCCAAGTGGCCTACGATCTGAAAATGACCCGTTTTTGCCATTGTTTCTATAAGCCCGAAATAACGCGTATAGATTTCATCCCTATCTACGCCCTCATATTTCCCAATAAACTCCGGATTATCAAATCCCCACTCATCGATGAAATGAACCGACCCTATGGTGTAATCGCACATACGGCTCAATACACGCTCATCCATGTGCCCTGGCAAGAAATCAACTTCGTAACCCAATAAAACGGTAATTTTATCGCGGTAACGCTCCTGTGCTTCACGTACCCATTTCTCGTACAATTCCATTTGTCCAAACTCCATACGGTACGCAGGATCCCAGTGCATCGGTGCATGATCGGAAAAACCAAAAAACTGCGTATCGCATGCTATCGCTGCTTCTACATACTCATCTACGGTTCCTGTCGCGTGGTTACACAGCACCGTGTGATTGTGAAGATCAACTTTCATCTAATTCCCTATTGAAAATAATCATTTTAATGATATTATAGTGCAATATTTCGAACCTGAGGTAACTGTATTATGACCCAAGAAGAACTTGACGCTCTTATGAATGAAGAAGTAGATATGATGGAGATGGATGAGGAGCCTGTATCGGATACTACCGAGGAGATGACCGAAGAATATTTCAACAATCCCGATGATCCTGAGGGTTACCGTGCTTCAGCCGTTCACAGCTGGCCGCCCCCTCCTCCTACGGATGATAACAAGATGGTCCATCAACTCGATGATGTTACCAAAGAGAGCGAAGAAAAAGCGACCGAAATTTTTGACCTCATTGAGGGGATCAGTAACGATCTTACCGATTCCCAAGACACTGTTGCGAAAATCGATAGTATTTTGGATGCTAATATCACCCTTTTTGAAACATTGTGCACTAAATTTCCGCACGTAGAAGCCTTTAAAACCCAATTGGCACAAAATCAAGAGGCTAAGGCAAAAAACAGTTCTCTCAATGATATGATGGAAACAAATATTGATACCGTTATGAACATTATGGACATTATGCAGTATCAAGACATTCATCGACAAAAAATCGAACGTGTTATCAATGTTATGCGCGCACTTTCAACGTACATGAATCACCTATTCTCAAGTAAGGTCGATGATTCCAAGCGTGTTACCTCTGCGGTACATCTTCCTGGTGACAATACTGCTGATATTGTAAGCAGTGAAGACATCGAAGCACTTCTCGCATCGTTCGGGCAAAAGTAGAAGTTTTTTAAGGTAAAATTCCCTTAAAATTACACACGAATCGAGAACAGGCTTTGAAAAAAGTGGAGCTCCTCTCCCCTGCGGGAAATTTAGAAAAACTCAAAATTGCCATCGATTACGGTGCAGATGCCGTTTATGGGGGAGTAAGCCACTTTTCTCTGCGTATCCGATCGGGTAAAGAGTTTGATTTGGTCAGCTTCAAAGAAGGGATTGACTACGCGCATGCACGCGGACGAAAAGTGTACGTCACCATTAACGGTTTCCCGTTTAACTCTCAACTCAAACTGCTTAAAGAACATATTGCCACCATGGCTTCTCTGGGGCCTGATGCCTTTATCGTAGCAACCCCCGGAGTTTTGAAACTCGCTCACCAAATCGCTCCTAAAATCCCTTTGCACCTCTCAACCCAAGCCAACGTCATGAACGTTCTGGACGCGCAAGTCTATTATGACATGGGAGCCCGCCGTATTATCGCGGCACGTGAAATATCGCTCAAAGATTTGATCATCATCAAAAAAGAACTTCCCGATTTGGAGATTGAAGTGTTTGTTCACGGCTCAATGTGTTTTGCCTACAGCGGACGGTGTTTGATCTCTACCTTGCAAAGCGGACGTGTCCCTAATCGCGGAAGCTGTGCCAATGACTGCCGCTTTCCGTACGAAATGTATGCTGCTAATCCGGAGACGGGAACCTTGTTCAAACTCGAAGAGCATGAGGGGGTGGGAACATACATCATGAACTCCAAAGACCTCAATCTAGCCAGCCACATGAAAGAGATTTTAGACAGCGGATGCATCGATTCGGTCAAAGTTGAGGGGCGTACCAAATCTCCGTATTATGCGGCCATCACTGCCAAAACCTATCGCCGTGCCATCGATGATTTTTATGCAGGGAAATTTGACGGCGATGTCTATCAGCGTGAACTAAACACGACGCAAAATCGCGGATTTACCGATGCGTACCTGATCAATCGCCCTTTTGAAAAGCACGACGCCCAAAACCTCGATTTTACCATGATGATGGGAACCCATCAAGTCGCGGCGATTGTGGATGAGAGTCGTGAGTTTTTTGAGTGCAAATACAAAACCTTTCCCGGCGATAATATGGAGCTTGTTTTCCCAGAGGGCTCTGCCCTCGAAGCGATAGACAACGACATCGGCACTGTTTTCTGTGAGAATGGGCAGTGGAGCATACGATTCAAACAGCTCATCGCTGAAAGCGGAAAAGTCTGGGATCAAGTTCACAGTGGTAATCTCAACCGATTTAAACTCCCGTGCGTATTGCCCGCTTATACCTTTTTCCGTATCCCTGCTACCGAGGATATGGGGACTGTTACTAAATCTTAAAGTTAAAAAGGAATACTTAAATGAAATTTGTATCAATAATTATGGGAAGTAAAAGCGATTATGACGTTATGCAATCGTGTTCTCAAACTCTCGAAGAATTTGGCGTTCAGTATGAACTTATCATCTCCTCTGCACATCGCTCTCCTGAGCGCACCAAAGATTACGTTATCGCCGCTGAAGCCAAAGGGGCACAAATATTTATCGCTGCTGCGGGTATGGCGGCGCATTTAGCGGGTGTTTTAGCCTCTAAAACAATCAAACCGATCATCGGTGTTCCCATGAGCGCCTCTGCACTCAGCGGTAT
>JAUPLR010000139.1 GCA_030836825.1 Campylobacterota bacterium | reverse complement strand
CCCCAACCGATTCCATGCCTAAATTAGGATTGGTACCATTTACCATATCAATCAAATTGTTGGCATAGGTATATTGGAATCCGGTACTGAATTGTTTGTCATCATAGGGGACGACAATAATACCAACCATATCAATGTTGTTGGTTTGGGAATCTTTACTGCTGTAGGGAGCGGAGTCAAAGCGCGCTTCGGCATTACTCATTCCACGACCGCCGCACAATTTGAAATACGAACCGTCTAAACCTGTAATTTCTTCCATCCCGAATTTCGCGCTGGCACCGTCAAACTCAACATTGACGGTATGTGCCAATGGTGATGATGCCTCATCGTTATCACGCATACTAATAAGATGTCCTTGCGTTGAAGGGCGACGACCGATGCTGATGGTCCACGGAACATCGGTTCCTAAAAACTCGTCATCTTGGTAATAGAAATAAGCAGAGCGAACGCGCAGTTCATCGTTATAGGCTGATTCGTTGCTTACCCAGTCAAATCCATCAAATGGGGCAGAAGCAGAAGAGGAGGCCATTGAGCGCTCTCCAAAAATTTTATTAAACGCAAGCTGACCTGTGAAGCTGAGATTCTTTGTTGCCGCATAGTTCATGTTGAGCCACAAACGATTGGTGAATAGAGCATCATTCTTTTGTTTTGAGCCATCCGCCATTTTGTACTGAAGATCGTCGTAGCTGGTACGGAAATCAACACCGAATTTCAGGTTGTTGCCATTGGTTCTTTTGTTGAGCGTGCTGAGCTGATCATGAATATCTTCAAGCTGCTCAGGAACACTTTTTTCATCATCATCCTTACTAACAGCGACTTTGACCTTTCTAGCAGTTGCTTTTGCCGGTTTTTCATCATCGTCATCATCAACGGTTGCCTTTTTTGCAACAACCGGTGCCGCTTTTTCAGCTTTCATCTTTGCGAGCTCTGTTTTAAGGGCATTCATCTCTTTTTCCATTGCTTCAAAGCGTTGAAACATCGTACCTTCTGCCATTACGGTGGTGGACATAAGAGCCGCTGCGACTACGGAACCTAAAAATTTGCGTTTCATTCTAACTCCTTGAGGGTTTCAATATTGCGTCATAAGCTTACATTGTCGGAACGATGTTAGCAAAAATAATATAAAAAGAGTTTAAAAATAACAAAAAATGATCTATTTAGGGTAATTAAAGAAACACTAACGTAAACAAAAGACTAATTAAAGAGTATTTTTAGTATAATTCGCCCGATTTTCTCTGCCACTTTAGTGAAGTCGCGTGAAAAAATTCGCAAGCGACTCTAAGTTTGTTCTCGTGCATCCGGTGCATCATCGGCTCTGTTACTAGAATCGCCCAAGTAAACGAAGAGCAAAATATTTTATTTTAAAAGGAGTCTTTTCATGGTAACTATGAAAGATTTATTGGAGTGTGGTGTTCACTTCGGTCACCAAACACGTCGTTGGAATCCAAAAATGAAGAAGTATATTTTTGGTGTTCGTAAGAATATCTATATTATTGACCTGCAAAAAACATTGCGTTTTTTCCGTGCGGCATACCAGCAGGTTCTTGACGCGGCAGCTGAGGGTCAAACGGTTCTTTTTGTGGGAACTAAAAAACAAGCACGTGTTGCGGTTCGTGATGCGGCAATCTCATGTGGCATGCCATACGTTGACAATCGCTGGTTGGGTGGAATGTTGACAAACTTCCCAACAATCCAAAAATCAATCCGCAAACTTGACATCATTGAAGAGATGCAAGCAAACGGTCAAATGAACCTTTTGACTAAAAAAGAAGCGTTGATGATGAATCGCCAAAAAGAGAAGCTAATCGCTTATCTTGGCGGTATCCGTCAAATGAAAACGTTGCCTGATATGATGTTCGTTGTGGATGCGGTTAAAGAGCACATCGCGGTACAAGAAGCGCGTAACCTTGGTATTCGTATCGTGGCACCTCTTGATACCAACTGTGATCCGGACGTTATTGACATCCCCATCCCTGGAAATGATGATGCAATCCGTTCTATTCAATTGTTCTGTAAAGAAATGGCGGAAGCGATCAATGAAGGTAAAGCCCTTCGTAACAGCGGAAGCGATGATGCGGCGGCAGTAGAAGAAGCATCTGCGGAAGAAGTTTTCGAAGCGGCATCTGAAGAAGTAGCAGAGGAAGCGTAATCATGGCAGAAGTAACAGCAGCTATGGTAAAAGACCTCAGAGCGGCAACCGATGCCCCTATGATGGATTGTAAAAAAGCACTCACAGAGTGTGATGGTGACATGGAAAAAGCAAAAGATTTTTTACGTGACCGCGGTATGTCACAAACCGCTAAAAAAGCGGATCGTGTTGCGGCTGAGGGCCTTTTGGGCCTTAAAGTGTCTGAGACATTTGCTTCGGCTTCTTTGGTAGAAATTAACTCTGAAACCGATTTCGTTGCAAAAAACGACGGTTTTATGGCGCTTGTTGGCAATACAGCGGCGCATGTATTTACAACGGGTGTTAGCACCGTAGAAGAGTTGAATGAAACTTCATACGAAACAGGAACTTTTTCTGAGTATTTCACAGCACAAGTCGCGCGTATCGGTGAAAAAATTGTAACACGCCGTTTTGTCACCCTTAATGCGGGCGAAAATGGCTGCGTAAACGGTTACGTTCACTCAAACGGTCGCGTAGGCGTTTTGGTAGCCATCACGTGTGATTCTAAAAAAACAGCAGAGGCAATGGCCCCTTTTGTCAAAAACGTTGCGATGCACGCAGCGGCTATGAAACCTACTACGATGAGTTACCACGATTTTGATGCTAAATTTGTAGCAGAAGAAACGATTGGTCGTATCGAAGCGATCAAAACCGAGAACGAAGAACTTGCACGTTTGAAAAAACCTCTTAAAAACGTTCCTCAGTACATTTCTATGATGCAATTGACTCCGGATGTTATGGCAACGGCCGAAGAAGCAATCAAAGCGAAGTTGTTAGCCGATGGAAAGCCTGAAAAAATTTGGGCAAACATCATCCCTGGTCAATTGGCACGTTTTGTAGCGGACAACACAACCTTGGATAAGGAATTGGCATTATTGGATCAAAACTTTGTTATGGACGATTCGCTCTCGGTAGCACAGGCTCTTGAAAAAGAAGCTGCAGCACATGGCGGAACCGCTCAAATCGTTGAATTTGTGAAATACGAAGTCGGTGAAGGTATTGAAAAACAAGTCAATGACTTCGCTGCAGAAGTCGCTGCACAAATGGCGTAATACTAAAAAAGCGATTTTTCGCTTTTTTAGCCCCTCTTTTTAACCTCTTTTTCTCTATAATTTCCTTATGAATCTTTTAAAAGCCACTTCTTTATCGCATGCGTTTGATTATCCGCTGTTTAACAATGTATCTTTAGAGCTAAACGCTACCGAATCGATGGCTATTATCGGTGTGAGCGGGAGCGGAAAGTCGACCTTGATGCACGTTTTGTCTTCCATGCTTGTCCCCAATAAAGGGAGCGTTGAACTTTTTGGGCGTAAGATCTATGCGCTGAATGAAAAAGAACTCGTGAAGCTTCGTCGGTATGATTTGGGGCTTATTTATCAAAGTCATTACCTCTTTAAAGGTTTTAGCGGGTATGAAAACCTCGAAGTAGCAGCCCTTATGGCAAATCAAACCATTGATAACGCTTTGTTGCAGTCTTTGGGGATTGATAAAGTATGCCATCAAAAAGTGACGGAACTCTCTGGTGGTCAACAGCAACGCGTTTCGATTGCGCGCGTCCTTTCTAAAAAGCCACGGCTTATATTTGCGGATGAACCGACAGGGAATTTGGATCATGCAACCGCACAAGAAGTAATGACGATTTTCTTTAACTACCTCAAGGAGCATAATGCCGGTATGATTTTGGTAACACATGACGAGTCGTTAGCTGCACAATGCAATCATATTTATCGTATGAACGATGGCGTATTAACAAAAGTCCAATAGTATGGAATGGGCACAACTGTTTAGTGAGGGCCGTACAGCTGCCTTTATTCTGTTATTTGTCCGTTTTAGCGCTTTGTTTATGGCGGTTCCTATTTTTTCTCATGCCAATATACCTATGTCACTCAAAGCGGCCATGGCCTTCTTTTTTACGGTAGTTTTTTTCGACTCTTTACCTGCGCTTCAAATACCGCTTGACTCGTTGAGCATGACCGTTGCTATATTGGGAGAGATGCTGTTTGGGCTAGCGGTTGGGATTATTTTACAGTTGGCATATCACGTAATCACTTTTGCTGGTGGACAAATATCATTTATGATGGGGTTTTCATTGGCGTCTGCGATTGATCCTCAGTCCGGTGTTTCGATGCCGATTGTGAACCAATTTTTAGCCCTTGTGGCGTTGATGATTTTATTGGCGGCCGATTTGCATCATTGGATCATACTTTTGGCCTCTGAATCGATTGCTACTGTTCCACTGGGAGGGTTTATGGTGACTCCTGAGTTGTTTCGTTACATTATGCACGGTATGATGAATATGTTTGTAGTAGGGTTTATGATTGCGTTCCCGATTACCGCACTCTCAATGCTGGCAGACGTCATTTTTGGGATGTTGATGAAAACCATGCCTCAATTTAACTTGTTGGTTATCGGTATGCCCATTAAAATCGGGGTGGCGTTTTTAGTGTTAATGGCAACGCTAACAGCTACAATGATGATTGTCGCCTCGCAAATGCAAAGCGCCTATAATTTCTTGGAAAAATTACTGTAAATAGGATTTTGAGCGTTTTAGCAATGTCGTGATCTGTTTTTGCGTTGAAAGAATAAGGGAAGGTTCGTCGCTGCACCATACCTGCGAAACGGTGTCTCCCAAATTTTTTTCATTAAGCGCTCCGCCTAGATGACAAACATGGGTGTTGTCGATGAGAATAAGCGTGTTGGCAATGGCACGCGGTGCATACGCATAAAGCGTTACCCCCGCATACGCAATTAGGCGTAGAGGGTCTCCGGATGGCTTGGAAGCAATAATGGTGAGATGCCCTCCTCGAGACACGGCACGAACAAGAGGTTTATTTAAGGAGGGATAATTCATCGATGGGGTTACAATAATAATTTCTTTTTGGGCATTTTTGACCAAGGATTGAAGATGATAATTAAAACGGCTCCCTTCATCTGGGAGTAAAAATGGAAAAATGTTGGCATTTGAAACGGTAATTGTAAAAATTAGGGCGATTAGTTTTATCATTTTATTTATTTTTAGTTACAATCATACCATGTAGTGCACAGTGATGCAATAGTAAAGCAAGAGAGGTTTGGCGTATTATGAAAATTTTGTTGTTGAATGATAATCCGGTGGTACGCAAACTAGTAGCGCTGAGCGCGCAAAAGACAAGAGATGATTTGAATGTTATTTGGTCCGTGGATGAGGCAGAAGGTGATGCTTATGATCTGCTCATTGTTGACGATGCGCATTACAGTGATGAAGCAATGGGTGCCTTGAGGGGAAAAATTCAGTACAAGCTCTCATTGTTGATGGCAACTCGCGGCAATGCAATCCCTGCCGGATTTGACAAGGTGATTAATAAACCTTTTTTGCCGACGGACTTGGTGGATCTCTTTTCTCAAATTGCTAAAGATCTTGCGCCTTCTGTTCAAGAAGCAGTTGAGGTACAAACAGCAGAGACCAAGAAAGCCATTGTGCTTGATGATGCCTTGGAGGACGCTAAGGAAGAGAAAGGCTTTGATATCACCCATTTGGACGATGATTTGAGTTTGGATGATTTCGATATCGAGGACAAAGAAGATGCCTTTGAAGCGAAAACCAACGTATTGGACCATGAAGAAGTACAAGAGCTTCAAGGGTTGCTTGATGATACGGATGGCTTTGACGTCGAGGATGAGGATATGCTTGGATCATTGGATGAGGATGTTTTGCAAGTGTTTGAAGCCAAAAGCTCAGAGCATGAGCTGGACGATGCAATGGATGAATTTGATTTTGATGAAGAACGTTTGGGTCTTGACGATGAGCCTGCGAAGCCAATAGAAGAGGATCTTGACGAGGATGATTTATTAGGATCTTTGGACGATTTGGCGGGCATGGATGAAGAAGAGGCTCCTGCATCTCAAGCGGCGGAAATTGCTGATGAAATAGACGATTTGGATGCTCTTTTATTGGAAGGAATGGAAGAGTTAGAGGAGGATGAAGAGAGTTTATCCCAAGAGATAGCGGATGATGCCCTTAGCGATGATGAATTCGGTGAACTCGAACAGCAAATACAAGAAGCGGTTGGAGAGTTGGGAATCGAAGATTTAGAACAAGAATTCGATGGCGTTGATATGGAAGACATAGGCGATTTTGAAGGATTTGGAGACCTTGATGGGCTAAGCGAGCGCGACATTAAGCTGGCTATTGGTGAAGAGGTCGAAGAAGAGGAACCGGAAGTGCGTATCGGACACGGTAGTCACGCATCGTTGGACGCAGAAGCATTGAGTGAAGCCATGGGAGAATCTTCTGTTGCCGAGTTGGACGACGAAATGGGAGATGGAGATCTTGAAATGCCAATGGCAGTGAAACCGACAGAAGAACAACACGCAACTCCAGCCGAGGGAATGGATGAGCTTCAAGCGCATCAAAAAGCACTGTCTAAAGAGGAAGTGGCAAAAACGCTGAAGGGTCTGAGCATTAACATTAATATCAATTTTGGGAATGAGAAGTGAATCGAAAAAGCGGGGCTGTCTTAGTTTTATCGGGTCCTAGCGGCGCTGGGAAAAGCTCTTTGATCAACAAAATCATAGAAGATATCGGACCGACTTATTTTTCTATTTCTACGACTACGCGTCCTATGCGTGAGGGTGAAACAGACGGAGTGCACTATCATTTTGTCAGCGAAGAGGTATTTCAACAAGAGATTGAAGCCGAGATGTTTTTGGAATATGCCGTCGTTCACGGGAATCATTATGGCACTTCCTTGGGGCCTGTCAAAAAAGCGCTCAAAGAAGGAAAACTCATTATTTTTGACATCGATGTACAAGGCAATGACGCGGTACAAAGCAGATTAGGAGATATTACAACTTCTGTATTTATTACGACGCCAACGCTCAAAGAGCTCAAAGAGAGATTGATAAGCCGTTCAACGGACAGTGCTGAAGTTATTGCAAATCGCCTTGAAATGGCAAAGCGTGAAGTGCAGCGTATCAGTGAGTACGATTATTTGATTGTGAATGATAATTTGGATGAAGCAGCGGAAGTTTTGGTCTCCGTTGCGAAAGCGGCACGGATGAAAATCCCGACCTTGCACATCAATGAATTTATTCAAATGTGGGAAGCGCAAGCGTAGTTTGACATAAGGACGGTTACAGCAATGAGCCGTTATACTATGCCATTAAATTTCTTAGAGAAGGATATCTGAACATGGCAATGCCTAGCGGATCAGAATTACTGTTAATTTTCGGAATAGTTGTGTTGCTTTTCGGTGCGAAGAAAATCCCCGATCTTGCTAAAAGTATCGGTCAGGGAATTCGTGGATTCAAAAAAGAGATGAAAGATGAGGATGCACCGCCCACGACCAGTGTGACTCCTGACGCTTCAAAACAAGTGGAAAATGTCACTACGGTACACGCAGAGCCTGTCCAAGAAACTACTAAGCAAGCGTAAATCTTGAAGCAAAGAGTAGCTGCGTTTTTACGCGACAAATTAAATTACGACGTTATCCTCGAAAAGCCAAGAGATCGTTCTTTTGGCCATTTTGCCACTCCCATTGCTTTTTCCCTCGCAAAAGAACTCAGACAATCTCCAATGGCCATTGCTGAGGATATCGCCTCTTCGTTTGGTGAAGACGCAATATTCACCGCGGTTGAATCGGTTAAGGGGTATATTAATTTTCGTCTCTCTGAAACCTTTTTGGATGAGTACGCCACGTGGGCACTGTCTCATGGTGAGCAGTTTGGCGGTGGCAACAAAACGGGATCGATTCTTTTAGAATTCGTGAGCGCCAATCCGACTGGACCACTGCATATCGGGCATGCGCGCGGTGCGGTTTACGGCGATACCATGTTGCGATTGGGTCGTCATTTGGGATACGACATTACGGCAGAATATTATGTCAATGATGCGGGAAACCAAATCGATTTGCTCGGCGTTTCGTTGCAGCTGGAAGGGCGCAGTTCGTTGCTGGGTGAGAATGTCGAGTGGCCTGAGAAATATTACCGTGGTGACTATTTGAGCGATTTAGCCAAAGAGGTAGTAGCTGAATTTGGCGAGGCTGCACTGCGCGATGAGGGTTGTCAAAAAGAGTTAGCCCTATGGGCAAAAGATAAAATACTTGCGTTGATCGTTGAAGATTTGGCAAGTGTTAAAGTTCATTTTGATACGTTTGTCGGTGAAGCTTCTTTATACGGTGAATGGGATCGCGTCATGGCGAAGATGGGAGAGGGTGTTTACCTCAATGAGGGAAAAACATTTATCAAATCTTCAAGTTTTGGCGATGATCACGATCGTGTTGTCGTACGTGATGATGGTCGTCCAACCTATCTTGCCGGCGATATAATCTACCATAATCAGAAGTTTGAGCGCAGTTACGACCATTACATCAATATCTGGGGAGCAGATCACCATGGGTACATCGCTCGCGTGAATGCTGCGATTAATTTTTTAGGGTATAACTCAGAGAAGCTTGAGGTATTGCTTTCTCAGATGGTGAGCCTTCTCAAAGACGGTGCGCCGTTTAAAATGTCAAAGCGTGCCGGAACGGTAATCTTGATGAGCGATGTGGTTGAAGAGATCGGTTCGGATGCATTGCGTTTTATGTTTGCGTCCAAAAAATGCGACACGGCATTGGAATTTGACATCGAAGAACTCAAGCGCCAAGACAGCTCAAACCCTGTTTATTACGTGCAATACGCGCATGCTCGCATCCAAACGTTGATTGCAAAAAGCGAGATAGGTATGGATACCATTATGGCGGCAAAGTTGCATGGATTAAGCGCGGATGCGGACGGATTGCTGTTTGAAGCGTTGTTGTTGCCGGAAATTATCGACGATGCGTTTGAATCACGTCAAGCGCAAAAACTCCCAGACTACCTCAAGGCGCTGGCGGCTAAACTGCACAAATTTTACTATGACACCAAAATTATCGGCAATGAAGACGAAGCAAAGCTCTTGAAGCTGCTGCTTGTTGTTGCTCTTTCTCTCAAAACAGGTTTTTCTCTACTGGGAATCGAAGCCAAAGATCGAATGTAATTCGATCTTTATTCCAACAAAATCACCCCAATAAACGCCCAATGGATTCCCGTAAAAACTGTGTTTGATGTGCAGATGCAAGCATTGCTGTATCCAGTTGCCGGTTTGTATTTTGAAAATCGCTAATTGCCTTGGCTATATCGGTATCTGCGATTTGACTCTTTGCCGCAGAGATCTGGGTGATCTGCCCTAAAAGCGTATTGGCATGGCTGATGTAACTATTGGCAGCAGCGCCAACATCGCTTTGTGCGGAAGATAAAGTATCCCCATACGCTGAAATGGCGTCTTGATCGCCAAGGGTAAGATTTTTTGGTGAGACACTGCTATCAAGCAGAGGCTTTTCATTATAAGAGGTCGTATTTACAATGTCCTGCATCGATGTTTGTGTGCGTTGAAACTGGGCTTGCAGCGCTTGTTGCTCCAAACCGCTTAAGCTGGCACTGTTACTGCGAACGCTTAGGTCATTAAGCGTCTGAGCTGACTCAGAGAGGCTAGAGAGTGCTCCATCGGCAATTTGTGTCATCCCAATGGCGTCATTGGTATTCATCAACTCTTGAGAATAAGTGCTGATTTGACTTTGCATTTGAGATGCGATCGTACGCGACGCACTGTCTTCTAGGCTAAGCTGCAAAGCGGTCGCAATTTTGTCCAGAGTCTTGTCTCGCTTGACGCTTTGCTCATTCATCGGAGGAAGAGCCTGATATTGTGCAGTGAGCTGCATGATAACTCCTTTTGGATGTATCTATAGGCTGTAGCATATCACGTTCCTTTTTAAGAATTTATAAGTCCTTAGCTATAATTTTGGGAAGAATAACAGGAGTTCGATTATGGTAAAAGTAGCGGCGATTCAAATGCAAATGGGCGAGGATAAACAAGCAAATGTTCTCAAGGCTGAGAGGATGGTACGCGAAGCCGCACAAAACGGTGCCGTGATTATTTTGATACCGGAACTGTTTGAGGGCTACTATTTTTGTAAAGATATGGATCAGAAGTATTTTTCATGGGCGCAAGAATGCCAAGGGCATCCGATGATTGAACGCTTTAGTGCTTTGGCCAAAGAGCTTGGCGTTGTTCTGCCTTTGAGCTATTTTGAGAAAGCGGGTGAACGCTATTTTAATTCTCTCGTGATGATCAATGCCGATGGGACGGTAATGGAAAATTACCGCAAAACCCATATCCCCGATGGCCCTGGATACGAAGAGAAGTTTTATTTTGAACCGGGGGATACGGGATTCAAAGTATGGGAAACTGCGTTCGGCAATGTCGGTGTGGGTATTTGCTGGGATCAGTGGTTTCCTGAAACGGCACGCTGTTTGACCCTCATGGGGGCGGATATGATTTTTTACCCCACGGCTATTGGAAGCGAACCTGAGATAGGGGTGGATTCTGCGCCGCACTGGCAGCGTGTGCAAATGGGGCACAGTGCAGCCAATATCATTCCTGTTATTGCCGCGAACCGTATCGGAGAGGAAATAGGCGAGAGCTGTACGCTCGCTTTTTACGGAAGCTCCTTTATTACTGATCATACGGGACAAAAAGTTGCCGAGGCTTCGAGAGATCAAGAAGAAATTTTATACAGTTCATTTGATGTGCAGACCAATCGTGATCATCGCCATTACTGGGGATTGATTCGTGATCGTCGTCCTGAATGCTATGGAGAAATGGTAAAAAAATAAATAAACGGAATACTTTTTGCTTTTGTTGTGTAAATAATCTGACAGCGGGGGTTACCGTGAGAGTCGTTTTGCGCAACAATGCTATCTTCGTTCAAGGGGGATCGAAAACCCTCGAAGAGCCGTGGATGGAAGAATTTTTTGATCATCATATTCATAGCACTCTCTTTTTAGATAATGGGGTATTGGTCCTGAACAATGAAGGCTCTGCGGAGCAAAAAGAAGAGTTTCTGGATACATTGAGCGATCGTTACACAACGGCAAATGAACTTTCTAACCCTTTTTACCGCCGTTCACTGCGCAAGTGCCGTAGTGCTGCGGTACGTATCGAAATCCCCTATCGCAAAGCGGAAAAAGTCGATGTCGAATTGTTCGCGTTTGGTCCTAATCGCGTAAAGCTTACTTTTTTGACAGAAAATCGATGGATTATGCGTTATCTAAAACAGCAATTGTCTTCTCTCGTAACCAGTTATACCTCCAACCAAATCTACATTGATGTTAGTTCCATTGCGGCCAAGGCCCGTTTGGAAAAAGCACTTAATCGACGTGAAGTACTCCATTATGTGATCAATTACAACTACGATGAAGCGTTTATGAGTAAGCTGTATGGAAACTACAAAGGATGGGGACATAGTAACGATGAAGTGGATAGAATGATTCGATACCATGCGATCTTTGATCTTCCCGTTGGCAGTAAGCTTGAAGATTTGAAAAAACGGTATCGGCAGCTCGCAAAGCGGTATCATCCGGACCGCGTTAATACGAAAAGTCCTGAAATCATTAATAAATACACGGAAAAATTCAAACTTTTGCAAGAAGCATACGGCGCATTGCAAGCAGTGAGTTAAATTATTTTTTAGAGCCGCCAAGGTAATTCGCTACAATATGGCAAAAATTTAGGAGAAATCCGGATGGAATACCGCTATATTGGACGCACGGGATTGCGTGTATCCTCAATTTGTATGGGAACAATGACGTTTGGCTCGCAATGCGATGAGAAAGCGGCTTTTGCCATTATGGACAAAGCGTATGATTACGGAGTGAATTTTTTTGATACGGCAGAGCTGTATCCGGTTCCTCCGACCTCAGAACTGTGCGGATTGACCGAAGAGATAGCGGGGCGATGGCTCAAAACCAAACCGCGTGAGAGTGTGATTTTGGCCACCAAAGTAGCGGGGGCGGCGTCGGGATGGTTCGTACCGCCGATTCGTCATGGCTTTACTGCGTGTGACCGATTTCACATAGAGCGAGCCATCGAAGGATCGTTGAAACGTCTTGGAACCGATTATATTGATTTGTATCAGATGCACTGGCCTGATACGGTCGTTCCCATCGAAGAGACAATGCGGGCAATGGACGCTTTGGTTCAGAGTGGAAAAGTACGCTACATCGGTACGTCCAATGACACCGCTCGCGGAACGATGAAGTCGCTCATGGTGAGCAAATATGAAAAACTGAGCCGTTTTGAGTCGATTCAAAATAACTTTTCACTGCTCAATCGCCGTGATTTGACAGAAATCGGGGCATTATGCCGTGAAGAAAAGATTTCACTGTTACCGTATTCACCCTTGGGCGGCGGGATTTTGAGCGGAAAATACAATCAAGCCACAAGCGCTCAAGGGCGCTTTAGCGATTATATAAACTCTACGAATAAGCGCCAACGTCTTATGGCAGCACGATTTCTCAATGACAAGACGTTAGCCTCGACACAAGAATATTTGCGAATTGCGGCGGCTCATGGAGTTGACCCTGTCACGATGGCGATTGCGTGGAGCAAGCAGTTTGATTTTGTAGCCTCAACCATTATCGGAGCAACAACACCCCAACAATTGGAGCCTTCGTTGGCGGCGATGGAGGTGACGTTGAACGCAGAAATACTAAAAGATTTGGACGCGGTGCATGCAAAAATACTTTATCCTATGGGCTAGTGCGTTTATTCTCCTTTTTGGGGGATGCACCGTCAAGCATTATTCAAGCAGCAGTCCCAAATTGATTACCATTAAAACGGCTAAGCTCAAATTCTCAGATACCGGATACATTCGCTATGAAGCAGATGCCGTAGAGGTAGAACTATTCACGGCAGGCTTAGCAGTAGAAAAAATTTCGATTGATGATAAAGTGTGTATGAGTGCTGGGTGCATGAGCGAAGAGAAATTTGTAAAAGAGTATTTGTATGAAGGGTATCCGCGCGATACGATGCGCCGTATCTTGCAAGGAGAACCGATTTTTGGCGGAATAGGTAAGGATAAAACCTGTAGCGGAGCCCTTTTCCAATTTATCAGAAATGATGACATGGATATTATGTATCGGCGTCAAGGTGGCGAAATTTTTTTTAAAGACCGCCTCAATGCTCTGATGATAAAAATAAATGACATAGAGGATACGAATGAAACTAAGTGATCGAAGCACAACCGCTTGAGGTACTTCAAGAT
>JAUPLR010000138.1 GCA_030836825.1 Campylobacterota bacterium | reverse complement strand
TATCGATCTCTTTGGTAGCATCGGGATTAGTTTTATCTCGACTTTTGGAGATAGGGGAAAAATCAGTCAAAAGAGAATTGAGGTCTTTGTTTTTGGTCTGAAGTGTCGTTTGGTTATCACCGCTTCCAGTGACGAGACAGCTTTCCAATCCAAATTCATCTTTAACCCACGGAGCGATATGTTTGTAGAGGTATTGGGCGGTATCGGCAAAAGCGGTGAATATGATCGCTTTTTTGTTGTTCGGGTTAAGTGGATTTTCGATTTTTTGACGGATGTTTTCTTTGAGTATACGGAGTTTATTATCTCTGGTTTCATCGATTTTTAACGATTCTTCGAGAAGTGATTCGAGCTTTTCAAGGTCGCTTTCTAAGTCTTGTTTCCATTTGATTTTATCAACATCTGCGATAAGCACCTTGACACTATTTCCGATGAGCCGAGAAGCGAATTCGTCGCTATCGATATCGACATCAACGATACTCGCTTCTTCCAAATAATCGTTACTGTGGCTGTCGAGCATTTTGATAATGTGTTCGATGTTGCTGATAAGCTTCATCACCGTTAGGGAAAACGAGTTGATGGAGCTTTCCATCCGTTTAAGAAGATTAACCCGCATCAAATGAACAAGACTGTTTTCCCTATCGGTTTGTTTGAATACCCGTCCATTGCCCAGCTCAATATCGTATTTTTCGGAATACTCCGCCTGTTTATGCGGATAAACATATTTGAGAGGTGAATAGGCTGACAACATAAGCCGTCGTATCGTCTTGTTGATTTCCAAAAGGGGTGGAAACTCGTTTTTGACATCGATATCGGGTTTGAGGGTAATCGGTTTGTTCCGTTGTGGGAATTTTCCAATATCCGCCATGTCATAGTATTTTTCAATGTGCTTACGGCTTCGTGCAATCGTTATTAAATCAAGGAGCTTGAAATAGTCAAAATTCAAACTGTCCAAAAGGGTCTTGCTGGTGCGTTGTTGTTCAGGAAGTTTCAGCCAAGCATTGAATTTCGTTTGGGATTTACTGAGTGTTCTTTCTATCGATTTGATCCCGATATCATCGAAAGCGGTATCGTTTGCTTCGGTGATGAATGCTACTTGATTTTTCAAATCGTTCAAGCGGTTATTGACGGGGGTGGCGGAGAGCATCAAGACTTTGGTCTTAACCCCTTTTTTCAATACATCGTCCATCAATCTCGTATAGCGAGATTTACTCTTTTTCTTCCCTGTGCTGGTATTGCGGAAGTTGTGCGATTCATCGATAACAATCAGATCGTAGTTTTCCCAGTTGAGCGTCGAGAGATTTATTTCACCGCTGTAGCCGCTTTCCCGTGTCAAATCGGT
The DNA here is from genome assembly GCA_030836825.1 of Campylobacterota bacterium. GTDB lineage: Bacteria > Campylobacterota > Campylobacteria > Campylobacterales > Sulfurimonadaceae > Sulfuricurvum. The sequence continues at coordinate 1,868 of JAUPLR010000138.1, read as the reverse complement.
GTGATTGAGGACATCGTAGTTGAAACGATCCACTGATAGGATATTACGCTTGTCATTGATGGTGTAAAGTGTCCAGTTTTCACGGAGTTTTTTAGGGGCTAATACCAATACTCTGTCGTTACGGAGTTCATAGTATTTGATAACCGCCAGTGCCTCAAATGTTTTCCCCAAACCGACGCTATCGGCAATGATACATCCGTTGTAGCGTTCGAGCTTGTCAATGGCTCCCAATACGCCGTCCCGTTGGAAATTATAAAGCTGATTCCAAACGATGGTATCTTTGAACCCTGTCTTGGTTTTAATGATCTTCTCTTCATCAAGATCGCCGATGAAGCTTTTGAAGATATTGTAAAGGGTCATAAAATAGAGGAACTGTGGGGTTTTATCCTCGTAGATGGCTTCGAGATTACGCAAGAGTTCCACTTTGATATCCGATACCATAGCGGGGTTGTTCCAAATCTCATCGAAAATGGCTAAAAAATCCCGTGTCGCTCCGCTTTCGCTGATAAGGGTATTCATGTGAAACGCACTCGAATGAACGGTTCCAAGTCCTGAAGAAGAGAAATTTGAACTTCCCTGTATCGCTTTGCTCTCATTGGCGTTATCGATATGAAAAAGATTAAACGGGATCGTTCCCTGCATTTTCACTTCGCTGGCTTTGACTTTTGCCCTGATCCAGTCGGCACATTCACGAGCGATACGGGTTTGTTGGAGCTGGTTTTTGAATTTGATCTCTTCGGCTTCACCTGTGATACGGTGATCGAAAGCGGAATTTTTAAAAATAGGCGCATTGAAGAGCAAGCGTATATCTTTGACTTTATTCAACTCTTTTTTCAGTTCTGCAAATGCATAGAGTGTGAAGTAGCCTGAGATAATAGACAATTTGCTGTTCTCGTTGATGTTCTGTTTTAATACATCGCCGACTCTACCGTTTTTCTTGTTGTCTATTAACATAATTTACCTAGATATATCTACTAAAATTTTTAACTAAAAAAAATTATATCATTTTTTAATAAGACAATTAAATTAAATAGCTTTGCTATATTAATTCAGTTTTAACTAAATATTCTCTTTTTTCGCCACAACAATAGCCGCATACAGCACAATTTTCAAAATCTTCAATCTCATAATCATTTATCAATTTTTCCATAGTTATTTCCTTTTTTTTGAATGTTTTTTTGTTGATATTTCTCAATAAACTTATTTTTGTATTTTTCTAATATATTTATTTTACTTAGTTCATCTGCAACTCCTTTAATTGATTTTCTAATTCTTGAAATCCATTTTTCATAGTTATCTCTAAAATTTCTAATTGAACTTGCCAATCTTTCTGAATCTCTAATAAAAAATTCTTGAATTTCAATTCTCTGCTTTTCAAGTTCTCGTAAAGCTCTTTGTTGAGCTTCTCGCTCTGCTCTAATTCGTTTAATAATTCCTTTCTATCTTTAAATTGTTAACCTATTGGTAACCAAAATTTAAAAAACATCAAATTACTTTAGAAAACATTATATAGCAATAAATCTCTACATAGCCCTAAAATACGGGCTTTGTAGGCAACCTGGTAGAACTTTAGGGAACTATGAATAATGATACAAGCTTGGTTCAAGTCCCTGAGGACCCACCACTTATCAAACACCTGCTACAACGCAAACAAACAATTAAAAGTTAAAAACCTTCATTTCAAACAAAACATCTCATACATATCCCTTCATTTCAACAGAAAGACTGATTAAAAAAATCCGATCAAAAGTATTAAAATAGTGCTATACTGATAAAACAATATGATTTGAGGAGGACCGATGAAACACATTGTTAATATCTACACCGAAAACAAAAACAGCGTACAGTTTTATCTGCGCAGCACATTG
>JAUPLR010000011.1 GCA_030836825.1 Campylobacterota bacterium | reverse complement strand
TTTTTGATCCGATTGCTGTTGACTTCCAGAATCTCGTAAGAACACATGCTGTCATTTACAACGTCGCCGACTTCAGGTGACTGCCCGATCAGATTAAATACCCGCCCACCGATTGTTACGGATTGTTCCGTCTCATCAAAAACGATGCGCATAAGCTCTTCAACTTTTTCAAGATTGACCATCCCGTCAAATTCATACGTATCTTCATCGATTTGATGAATCATTTCATTATTGCTGTCGTGTTCATCCCTCGTATCACCAACAATCTCCTCGAGGATGTCTTCCATTGTCAACAATCCCGACGTTCCGCCGTATTCATCCACGATCAGCGCAATATGGGTCCGTTCTTTGTTCATTTTTGTCAGAATATCGGAGATGGAAGCATTTTCAGGAGCCATGATAATGGGTCGAACAAATTGTGACATCGGAACACTTTGATGCGTCAAGGCACTGTTGAGCAAGTCGCGAGTATGAATCATTCCGCTGATGTTATCTTTGCCGCCATGGCAATAGGGATATCGGGTATAGCGTGTCGTTGTGATAAGCAACACATTCTCATCGAAGGACTTTTCCGCATTGATACAAACCATATCTTTTCTTGGGGTCATAATCTCTCTGGCGACCGTTTCAGAGAAATCAACCGCATTTTTAATGATTTCACTCTCTACGGAATCGATGTATCCCCCTTTGAAACTTTCGTTGACGATGATGCGAATCTCCTCTTCGGAGTGTGCCAGTTCGTGTTCAGACGCGTGAGCGATCCCCATTCTTTTTACAAAAAACGCAGCAATGATATCGAAGAAACGAATTAGCGGATAAAATAAAAGCCAAAATACATACAAAGGTTTAGCGACGATCAACACCATCGTTTCCGCTTTGGCGATGGCAATGGACTTGGGAATAAGTTCGCCGAAAACAACGTGCAAAAAAGTAATAACGGTAAATGCGATGGTAAAGCTAATGGTATGCAGCAGTACGAGGTTGTCTCCAAGGAAATACGTAAAAGTAGGTTCAATGAGTTTTGCCAATGCAGGTTCACCAATCCAACCCAAAGCGAGAGAAGAGAGGGTAATCCCCAATTGAGTGGCGCTGAGATAGGTATCAAGCGAGTTTGACATCTTGAGCGCCAAAGCAGCATTGTGTTTGCCCTGCTTAACCATCTCTTCGAGTTTGCTGCGCCTCACTTTGACGATGGCAAACTCCGAAAGGACGAAAAAACCGTTCAGTAAAACTAAAAATAATGCTGCAATAACCATTGCAGCGGATCGTAAATCCGATTCCAAAAACTCTCTTTTATTTAATTTTAGGATCAAGCACGCATGACCCACATTCTAGCATTATAGCGAAGCAGAGCCAAATAATAACATAGATACATTAAGTTACACTTTAAGTTTGAAGTGGGATTAAATTATGGTATACTGTCCCTAAAATCCTATAAAATTGGGGTCTGATTGCGAACTTTTTTTCTAGTAGCGTGGCTTGCTTCTCTCTTTGTGACGGCGTCTGTTTTGGCAAACGATGGTCGTGTTGCCGATGAATTAAAAGCTCCAATGACGGCGATCCCGCTAAAGAGCGCCATTGGGGAGGCCGCGTATAACGAAGCGATGGCATCGGGAGAGTATGTGTATGTGGGCGATGGCAAGTGCCGTCTTTGCCACCGCGATTTTTTTATCGGGCGCAAGCAGGATATGCACGATCACTCCATGCGCTATATTACGCAGAGCGAACATCGGGATAATCCGAAATGCCTCGTTTGTCATGCTACGGGATTCGGGGTTAAATCAGGATTCGTCTCTATGGAAAAGACCCCGCGTCTGGCGAATGTACAGTGTGAAGGGTGTCATGGACCGGGTTCGAAGCATCTGAAGATTGCTTCGACCAAAAAAACGGGAGGCGGGTTTCTTGCCGGAGCGGATCGTCCGGATCGCCTTAAAAAAATATGTAAAAGTTGCCATACGGATCGGTGGAACCGTTCATACTCGGATTTCGAAAGTTCGTATGCCAAGTATCGCAGGGCCGTTCCAAAATAAGCAGGGATAACTATGATTAAACTTTGGAAGCAATACAACATCCCCATCCTTCTCCTGACGCTGGTGCTGTCTCTGTCGGGTCTTACTTTTTACAACTATTATACGCAAAAAAATCTCTTACTCGAACAAATGAAAGACGATGCCGAAAACGTTGCCCGCTCGATCATTGCGGCAATGAACCGTTTTCAGGATATTAAATTGACGATGAGTACCCAGAAGCTCATCAGCGACGTCTCTCTTGGGCTTGAAATATTTGAATTTCGATACATTGAGCCCGATGGAGTGATTCAAAACTCTATGTTTCAAGAAGAGATAGGGCAAAGATACAATGGGGGGCATTTCAAACAAACAATAGCAGGGGCGCTTCCTTTGGGGAAATTCTTTTTTGAAACCCGTGATTATGTTCCGGTAATGGCGATCTATTACCCTGTCATGGTCAACGACAAACTGACGGGCATTATCGACTTGTCTGTCGATATTTCCGAGTACAAACGGGTCATGAACAACGAGACGAATGACGTTACGTTGATGCATCGCCAAACGGACATCATCAACCTTTTAAAAGCGATTGAAGGATCGATCAAAAACAGTTCGCTGATCTCTTCCAAAACGGATTTAAATGATTTTTTAAGCCACTATGTCGATATCGCAAAAAGCATCATTCAAATCAGTTTGGTGGATAAAAAAGGCAAAGTAGTCGCGAGCAGCAGCAAGGCCCTTGTCGGTGAAACACTAAAAAGCGAGATTTTTCTCTCCTCATCCTTGATTGAAGTGAACAGTCATCCCGCTTATCGATTGGTTGTCCCCGGTGTGTCAATTTTTGGAGAAGGCAATGAGCAGCTTTTGCTTTTGATCGATGCGACGGTGTATGCCAAAAATGAGAATCGGCTGTTGACGACGGCATCTATGACGGCGGGCATTGCTATTTTATTTGCGCTGTTCATTGCCTATGCCATTTACTACAGCGCGATAAACCGTTCTCGTGAAGAGAAAGAGCGGCTTGAGGAACTTGTCAAAGAGCGGACCAGAGAGATTGAATTGTTGAGCAAAATCGATGATTTGACGGGACTGTGGAATCGCGGTTATCTCGAAGAAATGATGAAGATGGAGTTTAAGCGGGCACGTCGTTATGGCCATGATATCTCAATCTTGGTCGTCGATTTGGATTTTTTCAAAAAGGTCAACGACACTTACGGACATTTGGGCGGAGATGAAGTATTGCGCAAAGTCAGTCAGCGCATCATGGCGTGTTTGCGTGAAACCGATTTTGTCGGACGTTATGGCGGAGAAGAGATTGTCGTTATTTTGGCTGAAACAAGCGTGGAGCTGGCGGTAGAGATCGCTGAAAACATTCGAAGTGCCATTGCGGCAAAGCCGGTCTATTTTGCAGAAGAGACGATTGATGTGACCGCAAGTATCGGGATCAGTGCTATGCGTTCTGATCATGAGAGCTGCGATGAAATCTTTTCAGAAGCGGATGAAGCCCTTTACGTTTCAAAAAAAGAGGGTCGCAACCGAGTATCGCTTCACCATCCGTAATAGCCTTTTTTGTTCGCCGCCGCACTGAGCGTGGCGAGAGAATTATTTGGAAAATACCGCTTCTTCTACGATAACAGAATAAAAATAGCCGTAGCCGAAATCTTTGTCGGCGCTTA
>JAUPLR010000137.1 GCA_030836825.1 Campylobacterota bacterium | reverse complement strand
TTGATGTTGTATTTTTTGGCAATGAGATTGAATTTTGCCAGCAGTTCCGGCAGGGCTGAACGAGGGACGGTAACATCTTCGTTGATCTTTTTAGAACCGTACACGGATATGGCTTGGCTTGCATTACGTCGTGCAAACCATAAATCGGCGGCTTCTTGCTTGTCTTTCGCGATTTTAAATTCGTTGCATCCGTTTTCGCGGAACACTTTTTCGACCATTGCCAGTTGAAAATCGAGATCATCTTCGAGATTTCCATCAACATCGGTAACCAGTATTGCTCCGGCTTGGACCGGAAGCCCTTTCTTGTAGACCTGCTCAACGGCACGGATGGTGAGATTGTCCAAAAATTCCATAGCAACGGGAGTAACACCACTGGCCATGGTTTTATAGACCGCTTCCATTGCTTCATTGACCGTTGGAAAGATTCCCATAGCGGTTTTGGTCATTTTAGGTTTCGAGAGGAGTTTTAGAGTCACTTCGGTGGTAACGGCCAAAGTTCCTTCGGATGCGATCAAAATACCGGCGATGTTATAGCCTGCGACATCTTTGATGGTGCGTTTACCTGCTTTGATAATGTCACCGTTGGGTAAAACGGCACGAATTGCCATCACGTAGTCTTTGGTGATACCGTATTTGGCTGCGCGCATTCCCCCTGCATTTTCATTGACGTTTCCGCCGATAGTGGAGTACTCTTGGCTTGCTGGATCGGGCGGATAAAAAAGTCCCACTTCTTCTACGGCACGTTGGAGCTCCATATTGATAACACCTGGCTGGACAATAGCAACCATATTTTGCATGTCGATTTCTAGGATTTTATTCATGTGTTTTTCAAACCCTAGAACAATGCCTCCATTCGCCGGAAGCGCTCCACCGGTAAATCCGCTGCCCGCACCGCGAGGTACGAGAACGATACGGTGCTCATTGCAAAATTTTAAAATAGCACTAACATCTTGCTCATTTCGTGGAAACAAGACGGCATCCGGCTCAAAACGTTCGCGCGTTGCATCATACGAGTACGCAATCAAGTGGGCTTTGTCGTTGTAGACATTCTCTTTTCCTAAAAGGCCTGTAAAATAGTCGAGGGCACCAGAGGGAAGCATGCTTATTCCTTCACGTTAAAATTGTGCAATAGCGCGCTGTTTTCGCTAAATTTTGCTTTATAAAGAGCATAAAGTTCTTTGTTTTTTGAATTGTTTAAAGCGATTAATTCAAGGTAGTACGGCTCGTAACTTTTGAGACGAGAACGGCCTTCTCCAAACCAATTGGCACGGATTGCAGGCGCTCGAGTATAAAAAGGAGTCATGGCCTCTTTTTTATCGCCGACAGCTGTTGCGGTTTGTAACACTTCAAAGTTTTTGCAATCAAGGGTAAAGAGGGTGTCCGCCCCTTGGATATAAAGCAAACCAATGGAATTTGCGGTGCAGAAGTCATGAAAATCTTTTACAAGAGGCGTCGGATGTCCCTCATGAGAGAGATAGGCAGCAAACGTATCGGGATGGATCCACTCGATATTTGGAGTATTTTTTGTTAGACTGGTATACGCATTATCATTGGGGGAAATAAACAAAGCGCGTTCATAATCATAGGCAAAAACCACTTCATCCTTTGCTTGTGCTTTCCAGTTTCCGCTGGGCAAAGAATTTTGTTGTAAACCGTCATACGCTGAGATGTCGATTTGTGCCTCATTTGTGGCAGTATTAAGAGCGCGTACGCGTGCATTTGCAATGATACTGCTGTGCTTATCATCAAAATGTCGAACAATAAAGCCGCTCATACCTACTGTAAGTTCAGATGCTTTGACGCTGCCGCTGTTGTTGCTGACATCAAGAAGCGCAGTAGAAATGGGGGCGGCTTGAAGCAGCCCAATACAAAAAAAAGATAAAAATAAAATGCGCATTGCGGTAACCTTTTTCCTTATAAATAGCAGAGATTATAGCTAAGAGAGTCTTTGTAAATGGAATTTTTGCTATGATTTTCATCAATAGCCGTGTTGTGTTGAAAATACGGCAGTGAATTAAGGGTAAAGATGGGTCGGTATTTATGGTTGCTATTGTTCCCCCTATTTTTATTCGGTTCAACGGTAAAGCCTTTTAAATGGCATGATGGGGAGAGCTTTCTTGCTTTTCTGGAGCACAAAAAGCTTCCTCTTTCACTGTATTATGATATGGATTCAGAAGATCGAAAATTAACCGAAGATATTCCTTTTACCGCAAACTGTCAAATGCTGGTAAGTGATAGAAATACCATTCAGCAAATTTTGATTCCCGTAAATGATGAACTTCAACTGCAAATTTATTTAACTCCCAAAAAACGCTATACCATGCACGTCATTCCCATTGTTAGCGAAACGCACAAGGAGGTCTTGTATACTCAAGTCCAAACGCTTCCGTATGATGATATTCTTCACGCTACCGGATCGGTCAAGTTGGCGTCTAAATTTGTTAAAATGTTTAAGGGGCGGGTGAATTTTAAAAAAGATCCAAAGAGTGGGGATCCTCTCGTGATTGTCTATGAGCAAAAATACCGTTTGGGCAAACCTTTTTCTATGCCTGAAGTGTCCGGCGCGATGATTGAAATGAACGGTAAGCGCTACGCTGTTTATAAGCATACGGATGGACATTATTACGATGCCAAAGGGGCACAGTTTGAAAAGTTTATTTTCAAGCTTCCTATTCGTAATCCACGGATAACTTCAGGGTTTGCAATGAGTCGGTATCACCCGGTATTGCACCGCTATCGTGCGCATGTTGGCGTTGATTTTGGAGCGCGTCCCGGAACACAGATTTTGGCTACCGGAGATGGAAGAGTCTGCTTTTTAGGATATTCAGATGGGTACGGAAAAACAATAAAGATACGCCACTCCAATGGTTTGGTCAGCCTTTATGCGCACCAAAAAGGATTTAAGTCAGGGATTCGTAATGGGTCTAAAATCAAGCAAGGCGATATTATCGGATTCGTGGGTTCAACGGGTCTTTCATCCGGTCCGCATTTGCACTTTGGGATGTATGACGGGAGTCGGCCCATCAATCCTTTGGGTGTTATGAAAAAGAAGACGGAGGGCTTTACCGGAAAAGAGTATCGCCAATTTGTTGCTATTCGTACCAAGCTCGATCGTATCTTCAATGAAAAAATGCGAACAAAACCGCTTAAGCGCAAAGCACTCGATTTTCAAGACACCTATTATGTGGATAAAGATACGTTTAAAGCGAAAGCGTTTTAAGAGGATGCCGTTTCCCCATGGGGGAAGTGATTAGAATTTGTAGCCGAGTGTCGCGTAGAAATTTCGCCCTGGTTCATTGAGCACGAGAGGAACTCCTCCATCAGCAATAAATTCATTTCCGACGTAGCTGTTGCTCACGGCATACGTGCGATTAAAAAAGTTATTAATCCCCGTAGTAAGTGAAAAATCATTGCCCAGTTGTGCGCCGTATTTGACGTTTACGATACCATAACCGCCAATCTCTTTTTCGCCATTATCGGAGTCGATTGTTTGATTTGAAGCGCCAATCCATTCGGCCGCAGCATAGTGGGCAGTATTCTCAAATACCAAGGCAGCACGTCCTTTCATCGGTGGAATTTCAGCTAAATCTTTATCCGTTTGACCAAGCTGTGAAGGATCTTTTTTGGTCCCTTTTTGATACGCCATTCCCGCATCGATACGCCATTCATTATTAAGCGCGATATCCGTTTTGAGATCGAATCCAACGATACGCGCATCCATGTTCTTCCATGAGAGATTGGCGCCAGATTTATAGGCGTAAATAGAGTCTTTTAGATCACTGTAAAATGCTGTCCCTTTAATATGGATGTTTCCGACAGTATGTTCCGCTCCTGCATCGATTTCACGATTTTTTGTTTTGTTAAGACGATCGTGCGATCCTGCCAGCGTTGGCCAATAAAGCTCTTTCGCATCCGGGACGCGTACGGACTGCCCAACTCCCATAAAAACATTTCCCGTTTGCGAATAGTGGTATTTTCCTAAGAGATTCGCGCTGACGCTGTTATGTTCTTGGTCTGTGGCAGTCGGCATAAGCGCTTGATCGGCATTTATTGACGTGTCATCATAACGAATACCACCGCTTAAGTCATAATTTCCAATGGTTTTAAGCGCTTTGGCATAGAGGGCGATATTTTTAGTATCGACATCAGGGAGTAGAATCCTCGTGGCAGGATTGATTTTTGCCCCACTCGTGCCATTCCAATTGCGCACACTTCCATCAAGACCGACAGAAATTTTTGTTCCCAAAACGGTCAGCGTATTTTCAATCGATAGTCCTTGAATCGTTGCTTCAACAGGCGCAACCATGGTTGTTGTTGCATTGGTGGCAGCCACTCTAAAATCGGTGCCCATAACGTGTGTTACTTTTGAGTGATAGGCTTCAATTTTGAGTTCATCGGAAAAGTTTGAGAGACGGTTACGTTGGTATTTGAGATTAAACATATCCGTATCATCAACTTGCGCGTCCATTCGATAGCGTGGATAGAGAACATCATCGGTACGATCACCAAAATAACTCAGAGTAAGCTTTTGATTATTGCTGACATTGCCAACAATTTTTGTCCAGAAATTATTTCTATCGTAGGCATCGGCATTGGCATAGGAAGATTGATATTCTTGTGCGTGTGGAGCCGGTGCGCTTGGCAATAAATGATCGGTTTGCTCAGTAAGTGTGCGTCCTTCGCCATCTTTGTACTGTCCGCTTGTTTCACGGCTAAAACCGACAAGCGCTTGAACCGTATCGTTGCCCCCTTCTACCGTTGTCGAAAGTTTACGATACTTAAAACTTCCCAAGGTTGCGGAGACTTCTCCATGAAGCCCTTTTTTGGGGTCTTTGGTGGCCACATTGATTTTGCCTCCAAGGCTGCCGAATTGGGTGACGTCAAACGGTCCCTCCTGAACTTCTACGGAAGCAATTTGGGCTGAAGAGAGGTGCATAGAGGGCGGATCCATCGTATTAGGACACGCGCCGCATACTTTTGCATCATCGATGGTGATGACCAGATTGTCTTTACGAAAGCCGCGAAGGATGATGTCATTCCCAACGGCACTGTTACGTACATGGGTGATTTCAGGAAGAGTATTGGAGAGCATTTCTCCCAAATCGCTTTGACGAGAAAATTTTACCATTTCATCCGCTTCAACGCTTTTGCTATCGACTGAAGCTTCTACGGTAATTTTTTGAATGGCTACGGGCTCAGAGGCAAGCGCTGCGATGGCGGCCAATGAGAGGAGCGAAAATTGATTCATATTGGCATTCCTTTGATAAATGTGCAGGAATACTACAAAAGAAGTGTTACGTTTGTGTTAAGAAGCGCTCTTTTTAGTCAACTCTTAGCGAGACTTCTTCGGGAAACTGCATCGTGACGCAATGCAGTGAGCCATGCTGACGGATGAGGACCGAACAGTCAATAGGGATGATCTCACGTCCGTGAAAGGCTTTCTCGCAAATAGCAATCGCTTGGGCGTCATGAACGTCATTATAAACAGGCAGCAAGACGGCATCGTTGATGATTAAAAAGTTGGCATAGGTGGCGGGTAGACGCTCACCGTCGTAAAAGACGGGTGAGCACATTGGCAAGGCGATGAGGTCAAAGGGTTCCCCCTCAACATCACGAAAGGTTTGGAGTTCTTGTTCCATTTTTTTGAGTGCTTCGTAATGTTCATCGTTTTTATCGTCGCACTTGACGTACATGATGGTATCCACATCGATAAAGCGCGCAAGCGTATCGATATGGCTGTCGGTGTCATCGCCCTCAAGATAGCCGTGATTGAGCCATAAAATCTGTTCTACTCCAAACTCTTTTTTGAGCATCGCTTCGGTTTGCTTTTTATTCATGTGCGCATTACGATTGGGATTGAGGAGGCACTCGGTAGTCGTAAGCAGGGAGCCGTTTCCGTTGGATTCGACACCGCCACCCTCCAAAATAAGGTCTATTTTTTGCATAGGGGCACCGTATGCTTGAGCAATGGTAGCGCTCATAGCATTGTCGCGGGATGCGTCAAACTTTCCGCCCCATCCGGTAAACGTGAAATCCAATAACAGCGCTTCGTCCTCCTCTTCGTCAATGACACTTAAAACGCTGCAATCACGTGCCCACGTATCATCGGTTTGACAGGGGATAAAAATGAGATCGGTGTGATCGGTAAAGTAGCTTTTGACAACCTCAACATCGTCGTAGACGATAAGGCAAGGCTGATGTTTTGCAACGGCATTGGCAATATTCACAAAGGTGGCACGCGCCTCTTCGAGATAAGGAGCCCAATCGCTTTGTGGATGAGGGAAGATGAGTTGAACAAAACTTTGGGGTTCAAATTCGGCAGGGAAATAACGCATTAATCTTCCTTGTAATATAATCTGCTCCAAATGGAGCAAGCTTTAGTGCCTTAGCGGCAAGCGCAGCCAAAGGGATGAATTCCTTTGGCGTTTAAATATGGGATGTTATGGGAACACTAAAATTGAGCCGCGAGGCACTTCATTCTAATCTTGACATTATCGCACAGCAAGTTGGTGCAAAAGATAAAATAGCCGTAGTTTTAAAAGACAATGCATACGGTCATGGGGCTGTTTTGATTGCCAAAGCAGTAGCCCGATACGGCATTACGCAAGCGGTGGTTCGGCTTGAGACCGAAGCGGTTGAAATTGCGGAATTTTTTGAAAATATTTTAATCTTGGCGGATTTTTCTACGGCAGCAAATTCGAAGTTTAGGTATGCAATAAACACGTTGGATGCGATTGAAAAATTTCCGTGTGGCACTAAAGTTGAATTAAAAATTGACACGGGAATGCACCGTAATGGAATTTCACCCGAGGATTTAGAACACGCTTTTAGTCGTATGTCGCAGCAGGGGTTGGAATGCGTTGGGGTGATGAGCCATTTTAAGAGCGCGGATACGCTGAGCTCTGAGTGGTTTTGGCAGCGAAAAGCATTTGACACGCTTAAAGAAACAGCAGTGAAATTAGCAAAAAGCTATGGTTGGAATCTGCGTTTCCATATCTCCAATTCAGCAGGAGCCTTTCGTTCAGAACACTGCGAAGATGATATTGTTCGTATTGGAATAGCCTTATATGGATGTTTGCAAATGGATTCCACTCTGACGCAACCTGCATTGAAGCCTGTCTTGTCGCTTTATGGTAATAAAATCGCTACGCGTACGCTTAGAGCAGGAGAGCGAGTAGGGTACAACGGTATCTATGAAGCTCAATATGATGAGATCGTCTCCACGTACGATTTGGGCTATGCCAACGGTTTGGATCGATTAGCATCAAACCAATACGTTACCCCTGAGGGGATTGCGCTGCGTGGTCGTATTTCGATGGACAGCGCCACGTTTTCTGCCGATGTGGATGAACTGTTGATTTTTAATGATGCCAATGCGTATGCTGCGTGCGTAGGAACGATTGGCTATGAAATCCTAGCGTGTTTGGATAAGGATTTAAAAAGAGAATGGTGTGATTAAGAAGTAATCTTTACAATCGCCTCAATAAAAACGGCACCGTCGAGTCGCATGTCAATGAGTCTTTCAAGTTGTTCTTCTTGATCAATATACCCCAACACTTTGGCATCAAACAAATAGTGATCAGCTACTTTTTGAATTTCTTGAGCCACTTTTGGATGAACGAGTAAATAATTAGCATTCATGTTTTCGGCAAGGACCGCTTCGGTCGTGGAAGCAACATACACGGCAAAACGGATTTTATTGTTGCGTAAATGGGCGATAAGGTCGATATTCTGCGGTGTAAAAAAGAGCGCAATAACGGAATTGGAAGGGGTCTTGGCAATCGCTTCGAGTGATTCTATGTGATAAAACCGCTCTGATGAGAAGAGGGGATGCCCGAAAAGTATCATGTTATGCCTCCATGCATTCGCGTGAACAATAGTAGTGTCCATCACGCACAAAAGTGTCTTTAATATCGGCATAGGTTCCGCATTTTAGGCACGGAATCATCGCTTCTTCAGGGGATTTTTCATCCTTTTTAGAACCCGAAAGCGCTGGTTTTTTGAAAAAAGCATAATAGACGGCAGCGATAAAACCACCTAAGAGTAAAAGTTTAAACAGCATGCTCATGACCCGATAAGAAGATAATGGCGATTGACCATTTCGATAATTTTATAGTTGGAAAGTCCATCCACTTCATCGTACACTTTTTCCCCTTTATAAAAGAGCAAAAGGCTTCCTTCTTGACGAAACGGTTCAGAGAGCTTCAACAGCATTTTAGTATCGGTAACCGCCCGAGAGGTAATCAAATCATACGGTTTCGGCGGTAAATGTTCCACGCGAATGGCTTTAACCTCCACATTCTCAAGTCCCAAATCGGCTTTGACGAACTGTAAAAAACTGGCACGCTTCGCTAGCGGTTCCACAAGTGTAAAATGCGTATTTGGCATCCCCATAGCCAGTATCATACCGGGAAATCCTGCACCCGTACCGATGTCCATGGCCGTTTTTATGCTTGGAAGAAACGTAATGGGGGCTATGGCATCAACGATAAATTCGTCGATTTGTGCGGGCGTTTTGACTCCTGTGAGATTGTGTACTTTATTCCATTTTGCCAATAACTCTTTGTACTGTCGTGCATAGTCATAAAAGCGTTCATCCACCGTAATCTTTTGCTCTTTCATCAAGCGGTGCAAATTAGTCAAGAAAATGCCCCATATGCTCTTTTTTGGTTTTTAAATACCCTTCATTGTAAGGGTTTGAATCGATAATAACAGGGATACGTTCAACAATTTCGACATTTAATCCCTCAACCACCAATACTTTGGCAGGATTATTGGTCAGAAGTTTGATCTTCGTGAGTCCAAAGTCATTGAAGATTTCACGGACGACATCATAAGTACGTTGGTCAGGTTTAAATCCTAATTCCACATTTGCTTCGATGGTATTGCGCCCTTGATCTTGCAGTGCATAGGCATTGAGCTTATTGAGCAGACCGATATTGCGTCCTTCTTGGGCATGATAGATGATGAGACCACCCTCTTTGGCTATGAGCTCGAGTGCTTTATGAAGCTGATTGTTGCAGTCGCATTTAATGCTTCCAAAGGTATCGCCCGTAAGGCACTGGGAATGTATGCGCACCAGTGGCGCCTCGCACCGTTCAAAGTTCTCGGTAAAGATGGCAAGGTGCTCTTGCGTTCCTTCTTTGTAGGCACGAATTTTGAAGTGCCCATATCTGCTTGGAAGATTGGCAATTTCAGATTTTTCAAAAATAGGTGTTGTTTTCATTGGTGTCATTATAATGTTCATTTCTGAAAAAATGGTTTATTAATCATAGTGGAGGTACAATCTTCCCTTTATTTTTGTATCGGAGCTTTATTATGGATCGTTTACGTCGAACACGCATGAATCCTAACCTTAGATCACTGGTGCGTGAAACGTACGTTCGTGCTGATGATTTTATTTATCCGTTATTTGTAAAACCGGGTGAAGGGATTAAAACGGAAGTAGCCTCGATGCCGGGTGTCTACCAAATGAGCTTGGATGAAATCCTAAAAGAGTGTGAAGTGCTGCAAGCACTTGGAATTTATTCGATACTCCTTTTTGGTATTCCCGCGGTGAAAGATTCGGTTGGATCCGATGCTTTGTGCGATCATGGGATTATTGCTACGGCGGTTCGCGCTATTAAGCGTAGCTTTCCAAAAATGTTTGTGGTTACCGATCTGTGTTTTTGTGAATATACGGATCATGGCCATTGCGGTATTTTGGATCATGTCCATGAAACGGTCGATAATGATTTGACGCTGAGCATATCGGGTCAGCAGGCTCTGGTGCATGCGCGAGCGGGTGCGGACATGATTGCTCCATCGGGGATGATGGACGGGATTATCACAACCTTGCGCGATGCACTGGATGTCGGTGGATACGTCAACCTCCCGATCATGAGTTATTCGACGAAGTTCGCCAGCGGTTATTATGGTCCATTTCGTGATGTAGCTGAATCGGTACCAAGTTTTGGTGATCGTTCTACGTACCAAATGGATCCTGCGAATCGTCGTGAAGCAATCCGTGAGAGCCTTTTGGATGAGCATCAAGGCGCTGATATATTGATGGTTAAACCGGCTTTGGCGTATCTTGATATTATTCGCGATATCCGTGAAGCTTCCAATCTTCCTCTCGCTGTCTATAACGTCAGCGGTGAATATGCGATGTTAAAACATGCCGGAAATGCGGGTTTGATCGACTACAACCGTGTAATGATGGAGACGATGATCGGCTTCAAAAGAGCAGGTGCAGATATTATTATCAGCTACCATGCCAAAGAAGTAGCAGGATTGTTGTAATTATTTTATGATATGATTGTTTTTTGAAAATAGAGGATTTTTCGTGAGACATTTTTTGACGTTAAAGGACTATACCAAAGAAGAGATCTTGGAGATCGTCGATTTGGCATTAGCAATAAAAAAAGAGCAGAAGGCAAAAAAGCCTCATTCCTACTTAGCGGGACAAACGCTGGCGATGATTTTTGAGAAAAGCTCAACACGCACACGCGTGAGTTTTGAAGTGGGAATGTTTCAGCTTGGGGGTCATGCCTTATTTCTTTCCAATCGTGACATTCACTTAGGGCGCGGAGAGCCGGTCAAAGATACGGCGCGGGTTATTTCATCCATGTGCGATATGGTGATGATTCGTACCTATGAACACGCCAAGCTTGAAGAATTTTCTAAATATTCCGCTGTTCCTGTTATTAATGGGCTAAGTGACAGTTATCATCCGGTACAACTTATTGCCGATTATATGACAATGGTGGAGTGTGGTCGCCACGAAAACCCTATTGTCGCGTATGTAGGCGATGGGAACAATATGACCCATTCATGGTTGATGTTGGCCGCAAAGCTTGGTTTTGAATTACGTGTAGCGACCCCAAAAGGGTACGAATGCGATCCTATTATCGTGGCAGATGTTATGGAATTGGCAAAACACAGCGGCGCAAAAATCTCCTTTACCAATGATCCCAAAGTTGCCGTTATCGGCGCTACGGTAGTCACAACCGATACGTGGATTTCAATGGGTCAAGAAGAGGAAAAAGCACAGCGTATTGCTGATTTTAAGGGGTACATTGTCGATGATGCGTTGATGGCTCTGGCGGATACGTATGCAATATTCCTGCACTGCTTGCCTGCGTATCGTGAAGTGGAAGTGAGTGAGTCGGTGCTTGAAGGAGATCAAAGTGTGATTTTCCAAGAAGCCGAAAACCGCCTTCATGGTCAAAAAGGACTTATGGTTTGGTTGGATAAGCATCGCTAGAAAAGGTAATGCCTATCCGTTCGCCCGCAAGGGCGTCGAAGGGTCCTTAACTCATTTCGACTTTGATAAGCAGATCATTTCCTTCTTCAACAATGCTAAAACGGTGTTTATGACAAAAAGTTTCATTCATTTCGTCTGCCCAATTGTTCGCTTCTGCCAAGGCATCCTCTTTGTTATCAAATGCCTTGATCGTTGGCATACCGCTGCGCTTGAAACAGCCGCACTCTTTTTCGATACGTACATTGAACATAATGCGTTCTCCCTAATGTTTTTTAGCAGTATAGTGATCAAAAATTAAAAAAACAGCACAAAACATAAGCGAATAAAAACTAAAAGTTAACTTTAACTTTTGATATTGTTACAATATCAGGAAGAATTATGCTCAATATGGGTATAATTCGCTCAAATTTTTGGGTACCTTCGTAAGTCTTCGCATTGGACGAGGTTTTACAAAGGTACCTTCCATGGTAGAGGTCGCAAAATGATGATCTCTGAAAATTTTCTGCCTGATAGAGGGTTAAGATACAGCGTCACAGCCGCACAGCGTAGCAACATGGGCTTTTTAGAAACCATTCCATCGGGGAATGCGGAGTTTCTTTTTATTGCCGGCGTGGCGTATACATTAAAGGTAAATTATGAGTACTGTACAAATCGATGAAAACACAGCAAACTTAGGAACATTCGCAGACTTTGGTCTTCGCAGCGAAATTATGCAAAGTATCACCCATGCAGGTTTTACGGTTCCAAGCCCTATCCAATCAATGGTTATTCCCGTTATTATGCAAGGTCGCGACGTTGTAGGTCAAGCACACACGGGTACAGGTAAAACAGCAGCGTTTGGTTTACCGGCATTGAATAAAATGCACTTAAAAGGGGGGATTGAAGTTCTAATCGTTACCCCAACACGCGAACTTGCGAACCAAGTTAGTGATGAAATCTTCAAATACGGCAAGCACCTTGGTGTTCGTACGGTTACGATTTACGGCGGAAGTTCATACAGCCGTCAAGTAGATCTTATTGAGCGCGGCGCACAAGTTATTATCGCAACGCCAGGTCGTTTGTTGGATATGCTTAGCCGCAATATGCTCAAAGGTTTTGCTCCATCAACGGTTATTTTGGATGAAGCGGATGAAATGTTGGATATGGGCTTCTTGGATGATATCAATGAAATCTTCAGTTACCTTCCAACGGAGCGTCAAACATTGCTCTTCTCAGCAACGATGCCAATGCCTATCAAGAAGCTCGCTGAGCGTATCTTAGTAGACCCTTTCTTTGCTGCGATAACCAGAGAAGAAACGACCAATACGGATATTACGCAACAGTATTACGTCATCGAAGAATCTGAGCGTGATGATGCAATCATCCGTTTGATGGACGCTGAAGATGCCAAGAAAACGGTTGTTTTCTGTCGTACGAAAAAAGAGGTGGATCGTCTTTCAAATGTTCTTTCAGCGGCGGGCTACTCTGCAAAAGGACTTCATGGAGATATGGAGCAGCGTCAGCGTGAAAGCGTTATCAAGGGTGTTAAATCCGATGCGTTTGACGTATTGATCGCAACAGACGTTGCGGCACGCGGTTTGCACATTGATGACATCACGCACGTGTTTAACTATCACATTCCTTTTGATCCTGAGAGTTATGTACACCGTATCGGACGTACAGGGCGTGCGGGTAAAAAAGGAGTTGCGATTACTTTGGTGACGCCAATCGAGTTTAAAGAACTTCAGCGTATTAAGTCTAAAGTCGGTACAACGATGGAGCATGCGTACATTCCAAGCAAGCTTGATGTTAAAGAAGCACAAATCAATCGTCTTGTTGCCGAAATTGAAAAGCAACATGTCAATGATATTGCGCATAAAGTTTTGGACGTTCTTAAAGAAGAGTTTGACCAAGAGCAGATTGCTTATAAGTTGATCTCTTTGCTCATGGAGCGTAATACGGTTCAAGGACCAAATCAGATCGGTATTTCTGCTGAGCGTATGGAAAAGATTCTTCATAATCTTGCAAACAGCCATGACCGTGGCGGTAATAACCGTGGCGGCGGATACCGTGGTAATCGTAGTGGCGGCGGGTACCGTGGCAATAATGATCGTAATGCCGGCGGTGGAGATCGTGGCGGAAGCGGTGGCGGATACCGTGGCAATAACGACCGTAATGCGGGTGGCGGGGATCGTGGAGCGGGTGACCGTTCACGTAGCTTTAGCGGTCAAAACCGTTCAGCTAACAACAAGCCTAGAAGCTAATATCGCTTTTAGTTCTTCAATAAATGGCTCCATCGGAGCTATTTTTGCATCTCCGACTCTCTGTTTAGCTCCCCACATCGGTTCTGGAAAATAACTGTCATTGTGAAATCGCCCCATAATGTGCCAATGAACTCGCGGCAGCATGTTTCCAAAAGAAGCCATATTGATTTTTTCGGGGTTGAAGTAGCGAATCATCTCTTTTTCTATGAGATCAAGAGCATTAAAAATCATCATCCGTTCATCCTGTGAGCATTCAGAGAATTCTTTGTGTGTTTCATGGGTAAATATTTTGAGCCAAGGGATTTCACTGTCGTGAATTTCAATGTAAATAAGAGAGTTTGTGTAAATCATTTTTTATTCCTAAAATTCTGCCTCGAAGAGGCAAGCTTTAGTGCCATAGCGGCGAGCGTAGTCTAAGGGATTTTATTCCTTAGACGTTCAAATAATACGACTTTTTCCTGCAAAGGGAACAATAGCGCTTCCCCATGTCAATCCACCGCCAAAGGCATCCAGAAGCATTAAGTCTCCCTCTTGCAATCGACCCGATTCATAGATGTCATTAATCGCCATGGGTATCGATGCGCCAGAGGTGTTCCCATATTTTTCTACGGTCAACACGACTTGTTCGTCGTTTAGATTGAGGGCATCTCCTACCGCTTTTATAATACGATAGTTGGCTTGATGAGGAACGAAGTGTTTAATGTCTGATGATGGGAGGTTGTTTTCTTTTAAAATTTCAATAACATCATTCGTAAGGGTTCTTACGGCTACTTTAAAGGTTTCATTCCCTTTCATTTTCATGAAACAGCTGGCGGCTTCACGATCCAGCTCATCGTGTGCTGAACCGCTTCCTCCATTGGGGGTCATGAGCAGATCAGCAAAACTGCCATCGGAACCGGTATGGATGTCAATAATTCCTTTTGTTTTATCATCGCTAGCACTAATAATAGCGGCACCGGCACCGTCACCAAATAAAATACACGTTCCGCGATCGGTGTAGTCGGTTATGGCGCTTAGTTTTTCTGCACCTATGATGAGGACATTCTTCTTCATCCCCGATTCAATAAAGGCTTTGGCAATGCTCAATGCATAGACGAAGCCGGTGCATGCTGCGGAGATGTCAAACGCAGTGACTTTTTCAAGGCCGAGTTTCGTTGCGATAATGGTTGCGGTGGAGGGCATACAAAAATAATCGGGTGAAATGGTAGCGCAGATGATTAAATCAATTTGTGATTTTTCCAAGCCAGAGCGTTGCATTGCAATTTCTGCGGCTTTCATCCCCATATCGCTAGTGGTTTCATCCGAGGCTGCTATATGACGTTCTTTGATTCCGGTACGTTTAAAAATCCACTCATCGGTGGTATCTACCATGACTTCGAGATCGGCATTGGTAAGAATTTTAGAGGGGACATAAGCTCCAATGGAGCAAAGCGCAGCATACATGGTCAGCCTTTTGCGAATTGAATGTTACTTGCTTAGAGCTTCTAAGCGTGCTTCGATGTGTTCATTAACACCAGCGTTGACATAGTTAATGGCTTGAAAAATGGCATTTTTGATCGCTTTTGGATTGCTTTTGCCATGACCTATGATCGCACATCCTTTGATACCGATCAAGGGAGCGCCGCCGATTTCAGCATAATCAATCTCTTTTTTCAAACGAGAAAAGACTTTGCGCATTAACAATGCACCGGTAATGGCAAATGGAGACTTGCGAATAAACTGCTTGATAAAATAGCTGATGGTTGTCGCGACACCCTCAGATGCTTTTAGAACCAAGTTCCCGATAAAGCCATCGCACACAATGACATCACAGGTTGAGTCAAAAATATTATTGCCCTCTACATTACCGATAAAACCTTCGGTCCCCAGTAGCATAGAAAAGGTCTCCTTGGTTACTTCGTTACCTTTTGAGTCTTCTTCACCGTTCGCAAGAAGACCTACCCGAGGCTCTTTTATGTTAAACATATTTTTTGCGTAGCAATGCCCCATGATGGCAAATTGAAATAAATGTTCAGGTTTGCAATCGACATTTGCCCCTGCGTCCATGAGCATGCTACGCTTACCGTTTTTAGTGGGCATTAGGCTGACCAATGCAGGACGTAATACATGTTTTAAACGACCAAGCCGCAAAGTGGCAAGGCTCATAGTAGCACCGCTGTGGCCGGCACTGACAACGCCATCCGCTACCCCATTACGTACAAGTTCTGTCGCTATATAAATAGAGCTCTCTTTACGCTTGAGCGCATCCGTAGCAGCATCACTCATGCCGATAACATCGCTTGCTTCTACGATTGAAATTTTACCTTTGTAACCCCTAGGTAACAAAGCTAAAATCTCATCTTTTTTACCAACGAGAATTGCTTCGAACTCTTTTGCTTTTAAAGCTTCTAGTGTCCCTTTTACAATCGGTTCGGGGCCAAAGTCCCCGCCCATTGCATCAATAGCAATCTTGATCATCAATTATTTATACTCACCGGTAGTCGGGTTGACAAAGTGAGACAATTTATACGTGCCGTCTTTGTCTTTTACAGGACGAGCAAGTGTAACTTTATAGTGAGTTCTACGTTTCGCTGAGCGAGTGTGACTCACTCTTCTTTTAGGTACTGCCATCGTTATAGTCCTTTCTGTTTAAATTTTAAGATCAGCAACATCAAAACTCTTGTTCTAATGTTGTTCCCTCACATTTTGAGCAACAAAAATAGTCACTCTTGATCAATTCGAGTTCTGAACAAAAAAGTTCATCCAAATCGATCACTGAATTTTCAATTTCTACAATCTCCAATTCATTATCGTTTTCATGAACGATACCGTCTGCAAGGAAGAAGGAAACTTCTTCCTCCAGTATTTTTTCAAATACTTCCGCACAGATATCACAAGGAATAAAAATATTTCCTGTTATTGTACCGTTTAATTGGGCAATATTATGCTTTTTATGAACAATTGTTCCTAAAAATAGCGCACCTTCCCGCTTTGCTTCAAATGCCATAGGCACAGAATCCAAGTGTTTAAACGGAATAATATTCATTTAAGAGATCTCGCGACCTGAAAAGAAAAATGCGATTTCATTCTTTGCATTTTCAACAGAATCGCTTCCGTGAACAGCATTTGCATCGATATTTTCAGCAAAATCAGCACGGATAGTACCAGATTCTGCTTCTTTAGGGTTTGTTGCACCCATCAAATCACGATTTCTTTGAACAGCGTTTTCGCCCTCAAGAACGGTGATAACAACAGGACCGCTTACCATGAAATCAACAAGATCGTTGAAAAATGGACGCGCAGCGTGTACTGCGTAAAATGCTTCGGCGTCTTGACGGCTAAGCTGAACTTTTTTGGTAGCTGCGATTTTAAGACCATCAGTCTCAAAACGATCCAAAATTTTTCCAATAACACCTTTTGCTACGGCGTCTGGCTTGATGATTGATAATGTTTGTTCCATCAATGCTCCTGTTTTTATGTGAATAATAGAGCGGAATTGTAGCGAAATAATAATTTGAAAAAGATTAAAGATGAAGAAGGGAAGGGTTAAAGGAAAATTTAAAGGGCAAAGCCCTCTAAATTAATCGACGACGTTGGCTTTAGATGAGCGCATTTCACTAGAAATATCATCACGGTGTGCTGGGCTTTCGCCGATTTCATCCCATGTAATACAACCCTCTGTTGGGCATGCAGTTGCACATGCAGGAGCATCGTGGTGACCTACACACTCGACACATTTGTCAGCATACACGTAGTAGATTTCTTCACCCGATGGGTTATCATCCTCGTCTACGATTGCTTCTACCGGACACTCGTCGATGCAAGCGCCACAGTTAATACAGGTGTCATTAATAACTACTGCCATGGGATTCTCCTTAGATAATTTAAAATATGAGTAACTATAACAGAAGAATTTTAAAGATACCTAAAACGATATGGAGTTTGTATGATTTGCAAGATAACTGTTACGAAGTGAGAACATATTAAGAATTAACCCCCATACGCAGGGGGCTTATAATTGTCTCTTAGAGACCCAAAAAAGCGCGGACAGCGTCTACTTTGTCTGTTTTTTCCCAGGTAAATTCTGGAAGCTCGCGTCCGAAATGCCCGTAAGCAGAAGTTTTGCGATAAATAGGACGTAAAAGGTCCAGTGATTCGATAATTCCGCGCGGTGTAAGATCAAAGAGCGCTTTGACGCACTCTTCAATTTTTTCTTCGGCAACAACGGAAGTTCCATGGGTATTTACCATAATGGAAATGGGCTGTACCACACCGATGGCATAAGAGACTTGGATGGTGGCACGCTCACATGCGCCTGCTGCAACCAAATTTTTGGCAACATAGCGGGCAGCATAGGCTGCTGAACGGTCTACTTTGGTAGGATCTTTTCCACTGAAAGCCCCGCCGCCATGCGGGCAAGCCCCGCCGTAGGTATCAACGATGATTTTACGCCCTGTCAGTCCGGCATCACCTTGTGGTCCGCCGATGACGAATTTGCCGGTAGGATTGATATGGTACACGACATTAGGGCTCATAAGCTCACGCGGAATGACATGCTCAATAACTTCCTTGATGACATCCGCGTGTAATTTTTCTTGGGAAACATCAGGGGCGTGTTGCGTAGAGACAACGACCGTTTCTACGGATACGGGCTTATCGTCTACATAACGGATACTGACTTGCGTTTTTCCATCAGGACGAAGATACGGGATAATTCCCTCTTTGCGCACTTGTGCCAAACGTTCCGCAAGACGGTGAGAGAGATGAATCGGCAACGGCATCAATACCTCGGTTTCACGGCACGCGTAACCGAACATAAGTCCCTGATCTCCTGCACCGATCTCACCTCCGGCTTGGTCGACGCCTTGGTTGATGTCGGGAGATTGCTCGCCGATTCCATTGAGGACAGCCGCGGCGCGATAATCAAAACCATAAGTAGCATCGGTGTAGCCGATTTCACGAATGACTTGGCGTGCGATCTCTTGCATAGGAGCGTAAGCGGTTGTTTTTAGCTCACCGGCGATAACACAAAAACCATTGGAAACCAACGTTTCGCATGCTACTCTGGCCTTGGTGTCATGCTCAATGATGTAGTCCAAAATGGCATCGCTGATCTGATCGGCCATTTTATCGGGATGCCCCTCAG
>JAUPLR010000136.1 GCA_030836825.1 Campylobacterota bacterium | reverse complement strand
TGGCGAACGTCTATCCATCAAAATTTAACAAAATGACATATTTTTAAAGATTTTACTGTGAAAGCAAAGAAATTACAAGGAGTTACCCTTCGACATGCTCAGGGCGAACGGATACTTAAAGACGTACTATTTTCGCTCCAAAGCCACCCAGATGCTGAGGGGCATCGGTGAAGCTTTTAACGCTTGGATGAACTTTCAAAAACTCTTTGACCGCATACGAAAGTTTTCCCGTTCCGATCCCGTGATAGATGATTACCTCATCAAATCCTTGGAGTAGTGCATCGGAGAGAAATTTATCCATACGCTCACACGCCTCTTCACCGCGAAGACCGTGCAAATCAAGTTTGAGACCGCTTTTTTGGTCGATTTGAGCGGTGTGGGTTGTTTTGACTTTTTTTGGTAGATTGCCCGAGGGCTTGAGATCAAAGCGTTTGACACGCAACCGCATCCCCTCTACCTCGATCATTGCGTCTTTACTTCCAATACTCACAATCGTTGCGCGTTGATTTCGATATTTCACCGTTTGCCCTACCGTAAAAACAATCGGCTCAGGTTCGGCAATCTTAAGAGGCTGATCTTTTGGGATCATCGCGGCTGCTTTATTCATCTGACGGTGGATGGCGGCCATATCCATACCACGCGCCGCTTCTTTGGCTTCGTTGGTCGCTGCATCGTACAATGCACGCAGACGGTTTTTCTCGGCATCGAGTTCACTGCGCAGGTTTTCTCTCGCTTCTTTAAGTCCATTCTCTTGTGCTCGAAGCGATTCCAAACGCTCATCGACCTCTTTGTTTTTTGTTTTTAAGGCACGTTCAAGTTCACTTCCCCGCTCTATGAGGATATTGAGCTTTTCGTGATTTTCACCGTAGAGCACTTTGGCACGACTGATGATATTTGGGTTGATCCCATACCGTGAAGCCGTCTCGAATGCATAACTTTTCCCGATCACCCCGTTTAAAAACTCATAGGTGGGAACGCGGTGTTCCTCATCATAGATTGCTGCTAACAGCTCCACATCATCCCGATCCGCCATCAAAGCAGCAAGGCGTTTGTGGTGCGTTGTCACGATGATCTTCTGTCCCCGCTTGATCAGATCATCCAGCACAACGGCAAAAAGCGCTGCCGCCTCGTCGCTGTCAGTCCCTAACTCAATCTCATCGACCCCCACAAGGGCATTTTTATGTTCAAACAGATGGCTAAATTGCACCATCCGTCCCGCAAAGGTCGAAATGTCATTCCCCACATTCTGGGGATCATCGATGACCGCTTCGATACGTTTAAACCCGCCGATGTGCGATTTGTGGGCATTGAGCTTCATAGGGATGAGATATTTGGCCATCGTGCAGGCACTAAGGATCGATTTGAGCAGCATCGTTTTACCACCCGCATTGACCCCCGTAATCATCAACAAATTACCACGAAACTCCACACTAACAGGTTTAGGTTTATGCAAGGCAGGATGGGAAAATTCTTCGAGGATAATTTTGTTATCGCTTTGCGGTTTGAGAATCGCGTACCCTTTGGATCGTGCAAATAAAACACGCGCTTGATAATGGTCAAACCGTTCAAACTCACGGTCGATGAATCCAATAAACGGGGTCAATGGTGCAAGTTTGGAGGAAAAACGCTTGGCATATTCGTACAGCTTGGCTTCACGGTCTTGCATCACATGACGTAGCTGCTCTTTGGAGCGTAAAATCGCATCGGGGGCTACGTAGAAAAATCCACCTGCCGTACGACCGATCACCGCCCCTTTGAACACATGATTGAATCCTCCACGTAACAACAGACACTCTTCGTCATTGACATAGTGCACTTGGGTATCCACGAGATAAGGAGTGAGTTTTTGGGTGTACAAAAGGCGTTTCATAGCCTCATTGATCTCGGTTTTGATTACCTTGATCCGCTGGGAAATTCTAAACAACTCTTCATCACGCGATTCGATAAATTTCCCCGTCTCATCGAAATAGTCGTCAATCTCATTAAACGGTTCTGGAATCTGGAACATCTGCATCCACTCCCCGATCAGCCCCGAGAACTCTCGGTTGCGAAGGGTGCGAAAATAGCGGACGACTTTGATCACTTCAAACATATCCTCAAAGCGTAAAACCCCCTGCTTTTTAAGATGATTGATGATGGTTTCAAAGGGGATACTTTTTGAAGGGGCTTTGAATTCCAGCATATCGAGGGCTTGGATAAAACGAAAATGGCGTTCCTGATCCCCGGGGATAGCGACGTTTTGAGAACGTGAAAAGAAGTGCTCAAGCGCATAAAGGTGAGGGAGCAGATCGAGCTTGCCGAAAAGCTCGGAGAGGTTAGGAGAAAGAGCGGTCATTAAAAGAAAATTCTCATTTGATCCCTCGGAGCTGGTAAGTTAAATCCCCTGCCCCAAAGCCGACGATGAGGTCTTTGTCATACGTTGCATATACCGTATCACCGATAATCACTTGGATTGTATCGCCCTCCCGGTGCAGTTTATCCGCCAAAATCAGATTATAACGGGAAAATTCGCCTGCAAGGTCGATCTCTCTAGGCTCTTCACTCGCAGCCCAAACAGGCAGTATTACCAACTCATCCACCCCTTCAAAACACTCGACAAATGCTTGAAGATTATCAATCGTACGGGAATACTTATGCGGTTGCCAAATCGCGATGACACGGTCAAAAGTTTTGAGCTGTGCGTAGGTCTTGAGTGACTGCATGGTGGCTTTGATTTCGGTGGGATGGTGGGCGTAATCGTCGATGATGACACGGTCAGAGCCTTTGAAAATCACGTCAAAACGTTTTTTAATCCCGCGGAAATTAAGCAGATGCACACGGATAGAAGCGATGCTCATCGTCTGTGCCGCCGCCATGATCGCCAGTGACGCATCCATTGCGATGTGCTCTCCAAATCCCCACAC
>JAUPLR010000135.1 GCA_030836825.1 Campylobacterota bacterium | reverse complement strand
CATGCATACTTTTTGATGCTTGGAAAGGTCATGGTGAAGCTTATGAAGCAACATGCTCTTTCCTGTGCCCGGTCTGCCATAAAGTAAAACCATTTTCAAGGGTTTTTGGACAGAGGTTTTCAAGCTTTGATACATGTGGGACACACTGTCAATTTGAACGTAGTCTTGCGGATTGACTACGTCCATGAAAAGATCACGAGGTTTTGAAAAGAGAGAGTTCTCCATTCGTTATTTGCTATCCTCTTTCATCTCTGCGGCCTCTTTTAGTTTTTGCATCTCTTTAAGCTCTTTTTCCTGTTGTTTGGATGCTAAAGACTTCTCAAGAGCGTCTTTATCAATTGTTGATCCCATGCGGGTATATCCAAGATCTGAAAGACTCATGTTTGAACCATCTTTTTTAACAATATGCGGTTCGATAATAATAACAATCTCTTCGGTTTTTTTACTGATGCTTTCAGACTTAAACAACCACCCAAGAACGGGGATGTCTCCTAAAAGAGGTACTTTATGCGCGGTTAGACCATTCTTGGTATTAATAAGACCGCCCATCACAATGGTGCTTCCATCTTTTACCGTGACAACCGATGACATTTGACGTCGGCTTAGATCGGGTGGCATAGAACGGGTTGCGTTATCCGTCGCAAGCTGGCTTGCAACATCCGATACGGAAGGGTTGATGCGCAGTGTGATACTGCCGTCGTTTGCGATTTCAGGAGTTATATCCAGTAAAACGCCTGAGAATACCGAGCTTACAACTTCAGAGGTCGCTTGTTCTCCCGTTGTTCCCCCAGCAAGAGTAGAGGTATTCTTCGTCTTGTAAAATAATTCCGTTCCGGAAGTAATGAGTGCCGGTTGATTGTTGAGCGTTAAAATTTTTGGATTGGAGATAGCATAGACATCCCCTTGAGTTTTTAAGAACTTAATAATCTCATTGATGCTTCCCTTCGCCCCCAATTGAAAGACACTTCCAATATTTCGAGGCATGGTGCCTAGGGTAACGGTTTCAATATCCCCGATGATATTATCTTTTGCAGTACCTGTAAACTCGGTTATATTTTTAGTATTGTAAAGGTTGAATCCAAGATTGATATTTTGCAGAGCATACAACTGTGCCCAGTCAATACCCGTTGAACTCCCATCTTCAAACACAACACTGTACATTTTGACATCAATCATCACTTGCGTCTGCATTTTTTTCTGCAAATCGTCAATGTATTTATCAAGTCGTTGCATCTGTTTATTTGTTGCGGTTACTGTCACCATACCGGCATTTTTATTGATGTAGATATTATGTACATCAATACTTTTTTGATCTAATGCATTGCTTTGTCTATAACTGTCTTCCGGACGGTTTAGGACGCTTTTGATTTCCTCATTTAACTTGTTCCAAAAGGTAACTTCATCTGTTGACGTAATATTGGTTCCCGATTCAGAAGACGCACCACTGGTTGCTCCCCCTTTCGCCCCTGCTCCAGCGCTTGCCCCTGTAGTTTGACCTGTACCACCAGCGGAGGATCCAGTGTTTGAGCTTAATCGAATATTGGTACTTGCGTTGCCCTTACGTTCTCCGCTAATATAATCGATTTGGTAGGTCTTTGTGGTTAAATAGGCAATCTTTAAAACATTGTTTTGAAGAGTATACTGAAGATTGTTTTCTTTGATGATTAAGTCAAGAACTTCATTGATCGTCAAATTTTTGAGGTAAGTCTTATTCATCTGTTTTTTGAGAATATTTTCAGTCTCTTCGTCCGCTATGATAACGCTCAGACCGCATTCGTCACTGATTTGGTCAACAAAGTCACCAACGCTGGTCCCTTTGACAGAAGCGATATTGAACAGCTCATAGGTACAGTCGGCGTAAGCTGATGTTGTTAATAGTGCTGCTGCTGCAACGGATAATAAGAATGCTCGTGCATTTGATGTAAATACTGGTCTCATGGTGCTTCCCTATTTGGTATTTATTTTGATATTGGTATTTTGTTTACTGATAAACAAGATCAGCTTTTGACCTTTGGCACCGGATAACAAAATAGAGCTTGGTTTGATCTCAGCTAGCGTGTAACTGCGAACAGCGTCATTGATGCGATACCATTTCCCATTGATAAGGGCTGATTTATTCATTAATCCCTGTAGTCGCAGTGGCTCTTCAACTACTTTGGCTACCATTGGCATCCCTGGAAGCATTGGCATACTTCCTAATCTAGGCGGTGGTAAAAGCTTAATGCCGTTGGTGCTAGGCGCAGGCTTTGACGATAAGTATTTGATAGGATCGCTTAGCGAGTTGATATACCCATCCGTAACGCCGATTCGCGCGGGGAGGATTGCTTGAATCTGCTCATCTACCCATGCCAACTCTTTGTCGCTTTTGACCTGCAACACGGTGACATTCCCCGTTGCTGGCAATGTCATGGGGGTGTTAATGGTGTTCGCCGCTTGCAGTGCAATGGTTAAGATCATTGAGGTTATTACAAATGTTTTCATTGTCGTACAATCCCCCATACTGAGATATTCAAATCACTGGTGAGTTTTTTCTCACCTACCATAGTGAAATCGTGCAGATCTACAACAAGATAACTTTGTTCCAAGGCATTAATAAACTTAAGCGTGTTTTTATAAGGTCCCGCCGCCGTAATATGAATGTCTAATACATGTCCGAATGAACTGTTATCGGTAGTAAGTGTATTGCCAAACTTTAGTAACTTAATATTATAAGCACGCGCATATCTGGACACGGAGTCTAAATAGGCTCCCCATGTTTTTTCATCATAATAAAGAGATGAAATCTGTTCAAGCTGCTCTTTAATATAAGTGTTATATTGAATGTAGTGCTGTTCTTCCATTTGTATGGCTACGGTTTCCTGTTCTATCTGTGCTATTTTTTCGACAGGATTAGCTTCCAAATAACTTTTATCACTTGAAAGTTCGCTTTCCATTTTGATCGCTTTTTCGTGCGATACGTTAAAAGACGCTTCCGAGCTTTCCCATAAGAGCAAGTAAGAAAACGCAGATAAAGAAGCAAAAATCATGACGAACATGACCATCTTGTCGCGTTCACTTTTTAATGAAAGCGCTTGGTCTAGTGAATAGAGGTAATCCTCGATATTAAATCTCATTTTAGTACCGCCTTTAGCTCACTGAGATAAGACGAAGCGTTTTCATCATAGGAGATAAGTTCGAGACCAAAATCGTATCTGTCCCGCTTCGTTTCCGTAAGGTGTTTTAACAGCGCCGTAACGTCTTGGGTAGTGCCGGCAGTTAACATAAAGCTGAAAGTTTTTGCACTGGTGTTGGCGTCCTCTGCGTACCCAACGGATTGCAATTTCACACGGTACTGATTAAAGCTGCGAGTGAAATCGGCTGCAATTTTTGCCTTCATTGGATAATTGACTTTCTTATCATGAACCTGAATCAGGGTGTCTTGTTTTTGTTTATAGGCTGTTTTTTGTGCATCCAGAAGCGCTTGCGCTGTATTCTTGTTGGCCATTTTGAGATTAATGGTTTGCTCACGTGTTATTTTGTCAATGTGCACCTTTTGATACTCTTGATTCATGAGCGCATAGTGAAATTCTTCAACATACGAAAGTCCCCAATAGGTACCCGGATACAGCAATGCGGCAGCCAAGGCACCAGCCACTACGAGAATCAACTTCCCGCTGTCGCGTTTAATAAAGGGAGGAGGACGATGGAAGAGGGTGAAATTACATTCATAACGCTCTTCCGACTCTAAACGCGCATAGAGATGCATGAGCTGGTGGATCTGATCGACAGGAGCTGAGCTCGTTTTAAATCCATAGTCAAAGTCAAACGATTGCGTTTTGAGTCCAAGATAAGTTTGAGCGTACTCATCCAGACCGTTAATGACACCAACGGCTGTTCCTAGATAAATAGTGTCGAATTGTTTTATCTCAAAGGCGCGTTTTGCATAGGTGACGATATCGTTAATATGAAGGAAAACTTCTCCATACAGCTTGAAAAATGCTTTTTGATAGTCTGAATTACTTGGATTCAACCCTTGTGTTGAGAGAATGTTTTCAAAACTTGCCAAATCGACATTCTCACCCAAAAGCTCACAAAAACGTTCGTGCATTTGCTTAAGAGAGTATTTGAGAGATTTTGTATAAACAAATTCCTGATCTTTGTATATGGTCAAAAATGCATCGTTTTCTTGGAAGTAGATAAAGCCGTGAACACCGCTGGAATCCAAGATTTCTTTAACATAGAGTGACTTTAACAGTAAAGGTACGGGTACGATTTGATCGATGTATTTTATGGTTTCTATGGTAGGCGCGAACTCTTGTTCCAAGGTAAGCGGAT
>JAUPLR010000134.1 GCA_030836825.1 Campylobacterota bacterium | reverse complement strand
TCACACATCTGCGTGAGAGTATCAGAGAGGACGCCAATGGTGCGGTTCTGCTCTTTTTTGAGCTTTCCTACCTTACCCGATATTTTTCGCGTCACAATCATAATAAGGGGCTGAAAAATCAAGATCAGTAGTCCAAAAAGCGGATTAATCCATATCAAAACCGCCGCCACGCCGATGAGCGTCGCTACGGAAACAATCAGTTTTGAGAGTGCTCCCCCTAAAAACTGCTCAATCGTATCGATGTCGGTGATAAGGTGGGTAATAACCTTTCCGCTTCCCAATCGCTCATACGCACTCATCGAAACGTGCTTGAGATGCTCCAGTGCTTGTACGCGGATTGTGAAACTAAGTTCTTGTGACAGTGTGATAAAAAATCGCTGCGAGGCAACACTCAGGAGAAAAAAGAGAAACCGCAAGGTTATCGTCATCACCAAAACAATACCGATATACAGCAGCGGTTCATGCAACGGCGTGAATGTATCAATCACGCTCGTGATCCCTCCCCCTTTTTTGAGTACAACCTCATCCACCATTATTGGAATCAACAAAGGGATAGGAATAGAAATTATTGTTGCGAGGATAGCAATCACATTTCCCCACAACAAGGAGCGCTTATAACGAAGCATCATCGTAAAAAGTGTTTTAAAAGTAATCATGGTGCGATTATAATGCAATTATCATTCAAAAAAACTCCTTTAGATACTGATACTAACTCATTAAGTGTAATTATGATTAAACTTCACGTGTTACAATTACCTTACTTTACTAAATATCAAAAAGGAAATTTCATGCTCGTTACTAACAAGGCTCCTGATTTTACTGCCACTACCGTTTTGGGTAACAACCAAATCGTTGAGGATTTTAACCTCTACAAGAACCTCGGACCAAAAGGTGCCGTGTTGTTCTTCTATCCATTGGACTTTACGTTTGTTTGCCCCTCTGAGTTGATCGCATTTGATCATCGTCTTGATTCGTTCACGGAACGCGGGATTAACGTTATCGGTGTATCCGTTGACTCACAGTTTAGCCACTTCGCATGGAAAAACACTCCGGTAAACCAAGGCGGCATTGGACAGGTGCGTTACCCACTCGTAGCGGATCTTACCAAACAAATCTCACGCGATTACGATGTATTGTTTGGTGACGCGGTTGCACTGCGCGGATCATTTCTAATCGATGCTGATGGTACGGTTCGTCACGCGGTGGTCAATGATCTTCCATTGGGTCGTAACATTGACGAAATGCTTCGTATGATCGATGCAATGTTGTTCACCAATGAGCACGGCGAAGTGTGTCCTGCCGGTTGGGCAAAAGGGGATGCGGGTATGAAAGCCAGCACCGAAGGTGTTGCTGAATACCTTTCTTCTCACGCTTCAGAACTCTAACCTCTCTTTTCATCCGTCTTCACGAAGCTCAGTGCTTTAGGATGAATAAAACAAAGCCGTTCCCATGAACGGTTCGGTTTTGTCAGTGTCACTCGATGCGCAGAAATCGAGCGAGAAAGCGCTACGTAAAACTGTGAGGGAGCAAATATTTCATTCGTCTCGATCACATAATCACTCAAACTCATCCCTTGCGATTTGTGAATCGTAATCGCAAATGCCAGCGTGATCGGAAATTGACTCAAAGTAATCAGCTTCTCTTCGTTCATCACCTTTGCTTTTTCTATCCATTTGGTTTTTGTTGTCTCTACCCGCTCTACTTTCACGCTTTTACCGTCCTCTTTTTTGACCCAAATAGCCTCTTCTTCAATCGACGTTATCCGCCCCCGCTCACCGTTGTAATAGTTCCATGCGTTACGGGTAAAAAGAATCGGGGCTCCGACTTTGAGGACCATGACACTCTCGATACGGCTCTCACTCATAAACCGCTCGACATCCCGATCCTGCATTTTTTTATCGTGGATCGTCACGTACGTCGAAACTTCAATCTCCTCGCCGTTGAGATGGGCCAATTGAGCACGATTGTGATTTTGGGCACTGATGTTTTTACCGTACAACAGCGTAATCGTACTCTTATCCTCAGGAAGCGGACGCACCAACGCATCCAAAGCCAGCGCTTCATTTTCTGCAATGGAGGCATGACGTACTTTTTCCAGTAGACTCAGAAACTCTTCTTCGTGGGTACGGAAGGATCCTCTCAAATGAATCGTCTCAAAAGCAAAACGTTCCCAACTGGACGATTCAAAGGCAAAATAGATAGGTTCATTGCCCCGCACCACAGGAGGAAGCTGCAAAAAATCCCCAACGACGATCAATTTCCCGCTAAATTCACCCTGCAAGAGCCGTAAACGTATCATATCCAGCACAGGAGCACTCACCATTGAAATCTCATCAATGACAATGAGGCTCATCGAGTGGATGAGTTTATGTACTTTTTTAGAACACTCGAGTTTGCCGTTACGCTCCAACTCCTCTTGGGAATTGGCAATCCCCAAATCAAAAAAACTGTGCAGGGTTTGACCGCCGATGAGCGTCGCCGCCATCCCCGTAGAGGCCAACGATGCTACACGTTTTCCATGGGTGTGTGCCTGTTCGATGAGCGCACGCGTCAGTGTCGTCTTGCCCGAACCTGCCCCGCCCGTGATAAAGAGGTTGGAAATTTCTAAGATTTTAAGCGCGGTTTCGATCATTATGTTCCTTTATTTCTATCACCCGTCCAAACGGTACTTTCATCTCATACGGTGCAATCCACAGCGTCTCATAATGGGGCTCACTTAACGGAAATTTTCCGTCCAGATCGGTAAAATACAGCAGTACTTTAGGGGCAACCATCCCTGTCTCAATGGTGTCAAAGACAGGGGTAAAATCGGTCCCCCCGCCACCTTCTAGCGTATAAACAATCGATTCGCCATTCTCAAAGCGCTGATGAGAGCGAACCCGATCATCGCACACCAAAAGCTCAATACTGTACGATCCGAAAAGCTCCGTAATCGATTCGACTTCGGCGATAAATTGCGCTAATAAAATTTCATCCACCGAGCCCGAACTGTCAATCGCGATGGCAAGTTCCAGATGACGCGAATACGCTCCCGGCAGATAAATCCCCTGATAAAGGAGCTTTTTTGACGGTGGTATGATGGTGTAATCGCTCACATAATAGCCACCAATCGTGTCACGCAGCTGGGTACGCCAATCGATTACCCCTCTAGGAATAATCGGAATAAGCTGCTCCAATCCTTGCGGTAAACTGTGCATCTCTTGGGCTTTGCTCAGCGCGTTTTGGGACAAAATTTCCTGCTGTGCCGCTTCGAGTTTAGTCTCTGCTGTATCTTCACTGCGACGTGAATCGTTGCCTTTGTCATTCAAGTCTTCACGGGTGATCGTATCGAGCAGTATTTCGTAAATCTCTTCGGCATATTTTCCTCGAAATCGCGGATCGTAGGTGATCTTACTGGGCGGTACAAACTCATTATCAATGAGCATGTTGTTGATCGCATGATCGCATGCCGTATACCACAACCACGGACTGCGATTAGAGATACGTGATGGGTGTGAGAGAACGCCGTGCATGGAGGCATTAGCCAACGCAAAAGCAACTTGGTCATCACTGAGCGTATTAAAAAAATCTTCTCGGTATTCAAACCGTTTTCCGTGCGAAGCAAAGCTTTCGATGTTATCGTTTACGACTATTTCCAAAGCACTCGCCAAGGTTCCAAAATAGGGATGATCGACTAACAGCTTTGTTTTAACGCGTGAAAAATCTAACATAGCAAATAAGCGAAGGCGTTGACCCAATTCCCGTAGTTTTTGAGATGATCCATCCGCACACCCTGACGCTGTAAATCTTGAACCATCATCACCGCAAATTCGCTTTGCAATTTCAACGTATAAACGAGAAGATGGTTGATTTTTTCCTCATCAGGATCACTCAAAATTCGTCCCACAAGCGCCGATGAGAGCGCATAGAGAGCCGATACGTCGGTGGGATATTCATCCGATTCACCCCTCAAAATAGCATCAATATCGGGCAATAGGCTCATAACTTTGCAAAATCCGAGAAAATCAACCGCATTGTTTTGCCCCACCGCACCCGCAATCACTTCGAGCAGCAGTACAGGAGAGAGGCTGCTTTGCAAAACATTATGCACCGCTTCCCAACTACGCGGTGTCGCAAAACTTCGCTCATTGCGAGTAGGGTCAAAGGTAAAGAGAGCCTCGTTTTTAAATCCGATATATGCCACAATCCGCGCATCGACCCCGCGCTTTATTGCCCACTCACGCCAATCCGGTGCGCTCACTTCCATCTCAATGTGGACAAAACGGTTAGCTAAAGGAGAAGGAATACG
>JAUPLR010000133.1 GCA_030836825.1 Campylobacterota bacterium | reverse complement strand
TCTGATTCACATATTCAATAGTAACAGGCTGCTCGATCACATCCAAAACCATGTCATTAAATTCAAGCAGTGTCAGGAGATCACGTTCGAGAGTTGATTCAAAAGCAATGCTTTTTTCCCTTCGGAAAGAGAAATGTCCTGACACACTGCCGTATGTATAGCCGATCTTTCTGCTTTTCATGGAGATTTTCATACGAACGCTCCGGAAATGTTGTAGAGTGATTTATTGGCATTCGGGAAGGTTGTAGTATAGTTAAATGTCATTTGTAGTGGCTTTAATTGGAATAACATTGTTTTAACTCCGAAAAATTGTTTTAATTGTAGCAGAGTTTGATGAATCTGTCAGCGGTAGTCATAAAGCGCAGATAGGAGAGGTGGGCTTGGCGCACAACGGTATCTTGTTTTTTGATGAACTGCCCCATTTCTCCAAAAACGTCCTCGAAGCACTGCGAGAACCCATGGAAGACAGACACATTCGCATCTCTCGGGTCAATGCCAAAGTCACCTACGATGCCAACTTCCTCTTTGTTGCCGCGATGAATCCCTGTCCATGCGGCAATCTGTTTAGCAAAACAATTGCGTGCCGCTGTACCGATTTGGAAATGAGCCGCTACCGATCACGTCTCTCAGATCCTTTTCTCGATCGGATCGATCTGTACGTCCAAATGCATCCAACAGCGGCTGAAGATAAAAGCTCTTACAGTTCGCATCAGTTTCACAGCAAAGTACGAACCGCATTTGAACATCAAAAAAAGCGGGGTCAAAAAACCCTCAACGGCTCTTTGGACGATTCTGAATTGGAACACTATTGTGTACTCAATGAAGAAGGACAAAAGGTTATAGACCAAGCAATCAATCGCTTTAGCCTCTCCTTTCGTGCCGTTTCAAGAGTTCTAAAAGTCGCCCGTACCGTTGCCGATATCGAAGGAGTAGAAAATATACAAAAAGAGCACCTTATGGAGGCGCTTAGTTATCGGAAGAGATAAGGAGCTACTATGGAAGTTTTACCCTCAATCAATATCAAAGACAAAATTTACAACCTCCGCAATCTTGAGGTGATGTTGGATTCAGATTTAGCGGAACTTTACGGCGTTGAAACCAAAAGGGTTAACGAAGCGGTTATACGAAATCCCGATAAATTCCCTGATGACTTTATGTTTGAATGTTCTCAAGAAGAATGGAAAATTTTGAGGTCGCAATTTGCGACCTCAACTTGGGGAGGTCGTAGGCACATGCCAAAAGCCTTTACTGAGCAAGGCGTTTATATGCTCGCAACAGTCTTAAAAAGCGCCCAAGCAACCGAAGTGACGATCTCGATTATGCGGACGTTCACTAAACTTCGACACTATGCATTAGACCACTCCGATCTATCGGTACACATTCATGAACTACGCCAAGAGATGCTCCAAAATAAACAATGGACGAAAGATCGGATGTCTGCCATTTCCGATGCGATCATTATGCTCGAAGAATCGTTCGATGAGTTAAAAGAAATGGTTTCGGAAATCGGAACAGCCAAAGAAGTCGAATCGATTGGATTTTTACGAGGAGAAAGGAAAAATAGCTAATTTTCCTCTGCATTTAAAACGTAGCAACCACACATTGCGTGATAACAAACCCGCCAACTACTAGCCAAATAAACATCGAACCAGCGGTATAAAGCGGAGCCAATCCAAGCCCTTTGAATTTTGCGAAACGTGTTCCCATACCCAGTGCTGTCATTGCCATCGTCAGCAAAAAGGTATCGATGAGATTGATATTGGTGATGACCCCTGTGATAATCGTTGCCACATCTGCCGCAGCCGTTAACGTGTAACCATGGATCAGTGAGTTGATCCCTGCCATACCGATAAAATAAACCGCAAACCACGGAATGACGAGTTGAACTTTGGAGCCCTCACCGCCTGATTTTTTCGCCATCCCGCTCAACACAAGACCCAAAACGATCAGCATCGGTGCGATCATGATGACGCGTGTCATTTTAACGATAACCGCAGTGTTCGCCATCATCTCATCCGCACCCGGTACGGATGCAGGAACGGCAACGACTTGCGCTACTTCGTGGATCGTTCCGCCCACATACATCCCAAAAGTTGAGGGGCTCATGTGCAAAAAGCCCGTAGCGGGTTCGATGATCGTCGCGTAAAGTACCGGATACAAAAACATCGAAATCGTCCCAAAAAGAACCACCATCGACACCGCTACGGCTGTTTTATGCTCTTGTGATTTGAGTACGGGTTCCGTTGCCAGAACCGCTGCTGCACCGCATACCGATGCTCCCGAAGCTGTCAGAATAGACGTATCACGATCCATTTTAAATACTTTAGTACCGAACCAAATACCGATTATCATGGTCGATGAAAGCACCAAAAGAGACACCATAAAGCCCTGCATCCCCACCTCAGCGATTTGCTGAAAGGTGATGCGAAATCCGTAAAAAACGATGGCAAAACGTAATATCTTTTTTCCTGAAAAAGTGATACCGCTTTCCCAAGCTGTTGGAAATTTATTGTGCAGTGTATTGGCATAAAAAATACCCAACACAATCCCCACGACCAATGGCGAGATACCTAAATGCTTTACCGCATCCAATCCGGCAATCATGGTTGCCGCTGCGGCAAATATAGCGACAAATACGATTCCGTTCATCGTTCCTGCACGCTTTTTAGGTGTAAATGGCATAGCGATCCTTCTTTGGTTCCTAAGTTAATATCGTATTATAGTGAATATTGATTAGGTACCTATTGTACCGATACCTCTAAACGAGACGGAATATTCTCTTTGGCATCGGCAACCGCTTTTTCATTCACCGATACACTGACACGACCCAAAAGAACAGCATCCTTATTCAAATATTGTGCAATGGCATTAGCCCGTGCCGTAGCAAGCGCATCCAGTTCAGGCGGAGCAATGACCTGCAAGGCGATGAGCCGCTCCACCAACGCCTGTGTATAATGGCGAACAAATTCAGCTTCTTGCGCGTACTTCTTTTCCATCTGCGCACGCATAGCCTTAACCTCGGATGCTTCCATCGATTTCTTGGCTGTTTTTTCCAACATTTCCAGACTCATTGCATCGGTTGAATCTACTTTTGCTTTTGGATCTGCGCCCATCACCGCCTGAATGAGTTTTTGAATTCTCAGTGCCCGATCGTCCTCTTTGGGCGCCCAACCTCCATGAACTTTGAGACTTAACTTCGGACGCTTCACCAAAACACCCGCCAACTTATCAAGACGCTCTTTCATAGGAGGGGAGAGTTCATATTCGCCGGCATCAAAAGTGACGCTGGATGCCGTCTTATCTTCCGAGGAGATCCCCATCAAAGAACCTAACAGTTTAAACGGCGAGGTTACCGCTTTGGTCAATACATTACCGATCACTTGCCACACCACTTTTCCGTATTTAAAATCAGGGTGGTTTACATCGCCTTGTATCGGCAAATCAATATCAATGATTCCCTCACCGTCTTCGAGTAAAGCTACCACCAGACGCATCGGCCATGGTGATCCCCCTGCCTTCTCTTCCCCCAGTTCGATTTGCTTGATCACCACTTGGTTTTTTCCATCGAGCTTACCGCTATTGATTTTATAACCCAAATCCAAAAAAAGCTTCCCATTGGCTATTTTGTATCCCAAAAATTGGAGCGAATAGGGGGTGTATTGTTTCAATTCCAAATTCTCAAAAACAACCTGCATATCCGTAAAATTCTTAGGGGCGTTGGTGTTGAGTGAGCCATCAATTTTTGCCAAGCCGTATTGATCCACACCCCCTTTTAAACGGACAAAGGTATTCACGTCTTTGGTTGTTGAAATCCCTAGCACTTCACCATTGAGATCATGTATGTATGTTTTAAACGGCAAGGGCAAAGACAAATCACTGAACGTCGCGCTACTGTTAGCGATCGCCAGCTTAACCACATCAATACCGAAGGGGTTTGACTTCTCTTTGGTCGTGTTGGTTTCACTTTTTACCCCTTTACTCAGAGTTGAGTAGTTCAATGTTTTGTTATGATCGATCAACGCATTCGTGTACAGTCCATTGACGCTGATTTGATTGATTTTGAGCCGATTGTCGGGGTAAGCATACGCAAACGGGGTCACACCGATGCGATTCCAGCCCAACAGTACCGAATTATCACGGCGATCCTCCACGACCCAATCAGTTAAGCCAATTTTTCCTTGTAGCGAAGTTTTCTTCGGGGTATAGAAATATTCTCCCTTTAGCGTTAAATCACCTCGACGCAATGCCGCGTTAGTACTTGATTCCAAATAAGGATCAATAAGCGGCAACGAGAAGTGATTGAGCTCAAACGCCCCTTTACTCATAAGCGCCTCACGTG
The DNA here is from genome assembly GCA_030836825.1 of Campylobacterota bacterium. Taxonomy (GTDB): domain Bacteria; phylum Campylobacterota; class Campylobacteria; order Campylobacterales; family Sulfurimonadaceae; genus Sulfuricurvum. Next base: position 9,670 of record JAUPLR010000133.1, on the reverse strand, counting down.
TCAGTTGCGCGTGAAGGCGCATCGTCGTCTTTTGATTGATTTTTCCTATAGCTTCAATCCCAATCGCAGCCTTTGGATTACTGGAGACTCCCCTTAGCTTTAGCATCAGTTCGTCCAAATTCACCTTTACGGTACGCAAGGGAACCTCATCGGTGAAATGAATCCCCGTATTTGCCAAACCAATCTCCTCTAGCGTGTACGACCATGGAGCAGCCTTGGCTTCTGGGGCTTTTTTCACAGAAACGTACATCAGCTTTTGCAAATCGATGGTTCCGTTTTTGAGCCGCTTGAGGGTGATATTGCCCCCGTCAATCGTCACGTTTTGCACCGAAGCCCGCTTCGCCTCACGCTCTAGCGTGACCCCATCGACATCGATACTTTTAAATCCGCCAAAAGTACTCACGTCTTGCAATCGCTTTAGCTCCAACGCTCCTAGATGCAATGTCGCATTCAAAAGATCTTTGGGATCACTGCTGAGATTTTGACTGTACAGATTCATCCCGCTCAAGGTAGCAGTATAAGGTTCCGTCGGTGCTTCATCCTTCCACCCCAGTGCCATATTTTCCAACGCGACCTCTTTGATTTCTACGTTCCATGGAATTTTCGTTTCGTTTTCGTCTTCAGGAAACGCTTTGTTGATTTGTTCCAAATAATCGACCCAATCAATCACCCCTGCATTGTTGCGCGAGGCATTGAGGGTCAAGCCATCGAGCTTCACGGCATTGGCTTCTAATACCTTGCGCATTGGCCATACCGTTGCATCCGAAAGCTTCACCGCCCCAACGCCCAACAATTTAGACTTCTGCCCTTTTGGAATAACGCGTAAACCGTTCAACTCCACATGCACCCCTGAGAGTTTAGTGGCGTTGATGTCATCGGCATTGAGGGCATAGCTCAACCCGAAACTCGCCGTGCCGTCCGCAACTTCAATGGGCAGCTTATTTTCGAAATATTTCCATGGAGCATGCAGTTTTCCGGAATTAAACGCTACGCTTCCCTCAACCGCAAAAGGCTTTAGATCTTTAATCTTCCCGCGTACGTCCACAAATCCCCCCTCATTGATCGTGGCATACAGCCGCATCATCCCCTCTTTGCTCGAAGCCTCCCGCAAATCAATATTTTCTAAATGAAACCCTAGCGAACGAATCTCCTGATGAAAACGTTTCCCCTCGCTCTCATCACGGTAATCAATCTCTCCCTCTTTGAGGGTAAAGTTATTCAGCAAGAGCGCCAAAGGTTTGGATTTTTCGGTTGTTTTGTTCTCATCCCCGCCAAGCGTGCTCAACCATCCAAAATTCATTTCGCCATCAAGACCTTTATGCACCGTAATGCGAGGTTTTTCAATCCGTATATCCTCAACTACCCATGTGAATTTCCAAAGGTAATCCAGCGGATTAAGATTGATCGCCACATAATCAATCCGAACGAAATCGCCTTTTTGGGGCGTTTTAAACGCCGCGCCACGGAGTTGAAGATAAAAAGTAAAAGGGTTAAAAGAAACGGATTCAATGGAGAGAATTCCCCCTTTTGTGGTCTCAAATACCTTTTGGGGAACACTATTCTTGAGCACATAAGGGACTCCAAAAAAGCCAAAAAAGCCATATGTTACCAATATGCCTGCAACCCATTTCAATATCCAAAAATTTTTCATAAATCCGCCCTTTTTGGTCGATGTATTAATTATATCTATTGTAGAATAACTTACTATTAAAAGAGCTTTTGGAGCCCCTATGCAACGCAAGAAAATTTACAATCCATCATCAACTGAACATGTCAATGATCGGCGTATTTTCGGCGGTAATCCTACCGGCATTTTCGAGCTCAATAACATCAAATACCAATGGGCGTACAACCTCTGGGAGGTGATGCTCAACAACACATGGTTCCCCAAAGAGGTCGATATGACCCGTGATGCCGTGGACTACAAATACCTCACCGAGATGGAAAAAACAGCGTACGACAAGGCTCTCTCACAGCTTATTTTCATGGACAGCTTGCAAACCAACAATCTTATGGACAACATTAACCCTTATGTTACTGCCCCTGAAATTAATTTGGTGTTAGTGAGACAGAGCTTTGAAGAGGCGCTGCACTCTCAAAGCTATGCCGTCATGGTGGACTCCATCAGTCAAAACAGCGAAGAAATTTATGACTTGTGGCGCACGGACATGATGCTCAAAACCAAAAATGATTCCATCGCCGCACGCTATGATGAACTGGCGCATGATCCCAGTGAGGGCGCCTTTCTCAAAGCGTGTTTTGCCAATCAAATTTTAGAGGGGATCTATTTTTACAGCGGATTTACCTACCTCTATACCTTGGCACGTTCGGGAAAAATGCTGGGCTCTGCGCAAATGATTCGTTTTATTCAGCGTGACGAAGTAACCCATCTCGTCTTGTTTCAAAACATCATTAACGCACTGCGCCGTGAACGTCCCGATCTCTTTACCGAAGCCCTCATCGAGGAAGTTTATGACATGTTCCGCAAAGCGGTTGAGCTTGAGAGCGCTTGGGGAAAATACATTACTCAGGGTCAAATATTGGGTCTTACGAATGAGATTGTGGAACAATATATCCAGCATCTTGCCGATGTCAGACTCCATGCAGTAGGACTAAAACCCCTCTACAATGTCACCAATCCGATCAAATGGGTCGATGATTTTAGTAAGTTTAACGATCAAAAAACGAACTTTTTTGAGGGTACGGTTACGAACTATTCCAAAGGAAGCCTCAGCTTTGACGACTTCTAAAATGCGTCCCCTCACGACGCTTTGTTTCCCGACCGATCCGCAATTTGAAAAAAACCTTGAGCATCTTCTAGGACTCGTTTCTCAAACACCGCATGATGCCATCGTAGTTGCCCCCGAAGTATGCCTAAGCGGTTTTGCGTATGAGCGCTTTAGTGAGGCTGCCCTTTTTACTACTATCGCCCTCGAACAGCTCTTAGCTTCGGTGGCGGAAAGATTGCTTATCTTCACCGCCATAACCCAAGATAATAACCAATTTTATAATACGGCGTACGCACTGCACAACGGCACCATTCTCCACACACAAACCAAAGCAAAACTCTTTGCCCTTGGGGGCGAAACGGATCATTTTGCCGCAGGAGATGTAAACGACATCAAACCCTTCGATTTTCAGGGGATAAAAATCGGTATTTTGATTTGTTTTGAACTGCGCTTTAAAACCCTCTGGCAAGCGCTTGAGGGATGCGATGTTATTGCTGTTCCTGCACAATGGGGAAAACTGCGAAGCGATCACTTCGTTACCCTCACCAATGCCTTAGCCGTGGTAAACCAATGCTACGTTGCGGCCTCCGATGGGCTCAATGAGGACACCAGCGGTATGAGCGGCATCATCACCCCCTTCGGTGCCCAAATCCGTAACAACGGGGAAGAGGTTCTCACTTCCCACTATGAAGAGCGCACCGTCACCTCTATGCGCCGCTATTTAAACGTAGGGATCTCTTGTGACCGATAAAGTAACCATCATCAAAACGACCCGTATGGCCGAAGAGATCGCTAAAAAGTTCCCTCTTCGCGACACCATCAAAAATGCCATCATCCAAACCAATCGCGAAGCATTCGTCCCTCTCTCCATGCGTCACAATGCCTATCGTCTGGATGCTCTGCCTATCGGTGCACAGCAATACATCTCTTCACCGCTTACCGTTGCCAAGATGACGCAATATCTCAGCCCCGAGGGGTGCGATAATGTTTTGGAGATAGGATGTGGAAGCGGCTACCAAGCCGCCGTACTCTCTCGTGTGTTTCGCCGTGTATTCACCATCGAGAGGATCGAATCCCTTTTGCTCGAAGCCAAAGAACGCTTCCGACACCTCAAACACGGCAACATTCATACCCGCACCGACGATGGACAAAACGGATGGGAACAGTATGCCCCGTTTGATCGTATTTTGTTCTCCGCTTCCGCGCGAGTCATCCCTCAAAAACTCTTTGATCAACTCAAAGAAGGGGGGATCTTGATCGCACCCATGGAGCGAGGACGTGAGCAGATCATCACCCGCTTTACCAAACAAGGGGGCAAAATCATGGAAGATTCGCTCGAAGTATGCGATTTTGTCCCCATTTGCGATGGAGTGGTACGATGAGCCTCCCCGAAGCTTTTGTCCAACGCCTGCGCCAAATTGTTCCTCGTGAACACATCGAAGCAATTCTCAAAACCTTTGACGCTCCCAAGCAAGTGACTTTTCGCGTCAATACCCTCAAATCTTCTCCCAAAGAACTCGAAGATGAGCTGGACGCCGCCAACATACCCTACGAGCGTATCGGATGGAGGGATGGGATTTATCGTATTTTACCCCAAGACAAACTGCGCCTGACACAAACCGATGCTTTTTATGGCGGCAGACTTTACATCCAAAATTTGGCTTCGATGGTAGCGCCCATGATCCTTGCGCCTCTGCCCGAAGAAACCGTACTCGATCTCGCTGCCGCACCTGGGGGAAAAACACTGATGTTGGCGGGGATGATGGAAAATACCGGTTGGCTCTCTGCGGTAGAACCAACTCGTGAACGTTTTTTTCGCTTAAGAACCAATCTCGAGACGCAAGGGGTGACCAACGCTCATACCTATATGACCGATGGGCGCAGTGTGGGAAAAAAATGCCCCGAAATGTTTGATCGCATTATGCTGGATGCCCCCTGTTCCTCTGAGGCGCGGTTCAAAACCCACGAGCCAAAATCGATGTCATTTTGGAGTATTCACAAAGCCAAAGAAACCTCCAAGCTACAACGCCGATTGCTTCTCTCCGCTTACGACGCGCTCAAACCCGGAGGGAAACTGCTGTATTGCACCTGCTCTTTTTCTCCCGAAGAAAATGAAAGCCCTCTACACCATCTGCTACAGCGGCATGGCGAATATTTGACTACGCTGCCAATTGCCCTGCCCTTTGATAATATTCAAAAGCCGCTGGAATGCTGGGGAAAAGAGGTGTTTGATGTACGTATCCAAAATGCCGTCCGGATTCTTCCCACCGATACTATCGATGGATTTTTTTTGTGCCTATTGGAAAAGAAACTGTGCTAAAATATTGCATGATGTTAAACAAAAAGCTCATAATGGCACTAATGTCAATCTCCTTTGTATTTAATACCCTTCATGCGGATACAAATAGCAACGAAAACGCCAAGGAGGGGGCCATCTCTTTTTACCATGAAAACTACGTAGAAGCCCAAAAATTCCTCTCCAAAGCCTCTGAGGCAGGCGACCCTAGCGCCCACTACTATTTGGGCATTATGTACCTTAACGGTCAGGGAGTTCCTGCGAACTACCAAGAAGCCGCTCGACTCTTTGCTCTGGCTGCTCAAAAAAACCATTCGGGTGGACAGATTGCGCTGGGCGTTCTTCTGATCGAGGGGATCGGTGTCCCTCAAAACTTCAAGCGTGCTGCTGTCTTGTTAACCCTCGCCGCCAAACAAAACAATCAAGACGCTCAAGCCATTTTGGGCTGGGTTTACAAATACGGCGTTGGGGTACGTGAAAATAAAGTCATTGCTTATGCGCTGTGGAATTACGTTGCCGCCAAAGGGGATGAGTGGGCACGCATTAATCGTAACTACCTGCTCCAAGAGATGACCGAAGAGGAGCTGTACAAAGCGCAAGACCTCTCTCTCAATCTCACTGCCCTTTGGAGTATTTTAGAAAATAGACAAACCGCACCTCTAAAAAGCGTCAAAAAGAAAACAAGAAAAAAGCGCTCAACTCTCTAGCCGCTCCAACTTCTCTCTTTCCACGTATCCACATGGACAAATCCCGAATAGATTCCGATTCCTGCGCCGCCACACAAGCGTAGCAAACGTGCGAGATAATCGGTGGGTATGCCCTGCATATGAATATCTGCGGCCTTTCCATACAAATGCATTGAATTCACCGCAGCGCCCTCTGTCCTATTGTTGGTGTGCTCAGTACGATACCCCGAGGTGAGAATGATCGGCTTATTGATTTGATGACTTGATAGCCATTGCTGCGCTTTTGCCAAAACCGAAAACAAATTTGGGTCCATTTGCACGGCAACTTTATCGTGCGTATCCGCAAAAATTTTACACAGATCATAATAGCCGTTGGCCTCTAGCTTCCCATCGCGCATCAAAGGAATTTTGTATGTATTTCCATTACGGATAATGTGCAATAACGTTTCGTCATTTGACAAGGTGCTCGCACCCAGAGGAATGGTAGCGGCAAGAAGCATACTTTTCTTCATAAATGATCTTCGCGCATTAAAAAAAGAGGACTGATTACTGTTCTTCATGGATCCATTATGCTCACTAAACTTTATTAGTTAACACACATATAAGCAAGTTATATTCCATTTTACAAAATATTATTGGCACGTATTTTGCTTTAGATCCATACCTAATCCTAAAAAAAGCGGAGTCATGAACTACTTTTGGTCATTTCTTTTCATTGCAGCTTCGGTGAATGCGGCGTATAACCCATTTTTTAAGCCTCTCGCAAAACAAAAAAAAGCGCCCGTATTGGCACCGCTAGCAGCACCCGCTGCGCACAATATGCCCCTGCCTCCGCTTTTGAAACCGGCATTTGAGCCTGCTTTGGCACTACCAAAGGCGCCATTTGATCTTTCCCAGCTCGTCTATAACTGTTTTTTAGAAACAAAAAAAGGTAAATTTATCCTACTTAAAATAGATAAAAATACCGTTGTACTCAAAGAGGGCGACCCTTTTTATGCCAATAACAGCAAATATTTCATTCGTAACATCACCAGCAACTTCATAACGGTGGATGATGCGGGAAGAACACAAACCATCTATTTTACAGCGGGAGATCAATAATGCGCTCATTGATACTCGCCATTGCCCTTTTAGGACTTGCAGGATGCAGTACCGTTACCAAAAAAGAGATGCTAAAGCCTGAGATGTCTCTCAAAGAGCTGGACAACAACACCACACAAATTCAACGCAGCGAACCGGCAATGCAGGTTATCGAAGTCAACGCCGATAATTTTTACATAAAAACCCAAACCATACCGGACAAAGAGATCATCAAGCGTGCCAAAATAATGGGAGCAAACTTAAATGATGTTATTGCTCTTTTGACGGAAGCAACCAATGAAAACATTGTCTTTCAGGTTCAATCCGAGGCCGTAGGCAGCACAGCAGCAAGCACAACAACAGGAGGAACGGTAGGAGTAGCCGTGAGCGGAGGAAATGATTATCTTCTCTCTAATACGAAAATCAATCTCTCTTCCTCCAACATGGCTTTTGGAAAAGTACTCCAAAAAACCATCGGTGACAAACTTGGGATTCAATACTACGATGACACTTTCTATCTTGGTCATGTTCATACTACTACCCTCAAGATTCCTTCCGTCAATGGCCTATCGGCTGCCATGAGCACAAGTCTTAGCTCTATGGGTGCTACGAATGTTGCCTTTGATTCGGTCACTTCAACTATCAGTTTTTCGGCAAAAGAAAAAGAGTACGGCGATATCATGAACTATCTCAAAATTCTTCGCGACAATCTTTACGTCATCGAATATGAGATCTCCATCTACACCGTTGACCTCAAAGACAACTATGCCCTTGGGATTAATTGGAGCCTGATCCCCTCAATGGCAGAAAACGGGATTGGATTTATCGCTTCATCGGCCGCCTCATTGGGTGCGGCAGGAACCACTGCCGCACCGTTAACCTTTGGTATGCTCATGAAAAATGATCAATACAATGGGCAGGCACTCGTCAACGCTCTGGAGAACTTCGGAAAGGTTGAAAGCGTCCAGCGGCCAAAACTGCTAGGGCTCGCAGGAACTACGGTTACCCTAACGGACGGTGTTCAAACGCCGTACATCAGTGGAATAACCAGCACGTCTGTCGCCAATGGAACGGCACAGCTTTCAACGACCAGCGCAACCGCTCTCAGCGGTCTCAATATTAATCTCAAATCCAACATGCTCGATGGAACCGTTATCACCGATATCGGACTCACCATCAACGATGTCGTCGGATTTACCAATTTTGAAGTGGGAGCCACCAAGTTTTCACAACCGACCACGGTCACAAAAGCGATCAACAACACCATGCGCGTGCAACCGGGCGTTCCGATTGTTATCTCTGGACTTTTTCGCAATAAAACAGACAAGGGATGGAACGGGTTACCGGGTCTAGGGGATACTTCCGCGGCCGTCGTTGGCGGTGCGCGCAGTACCGCCAGCACCAAAAGCGAAATGGTAATTATTGTTACCCCTCGCGTCATCAAGTACGTGATGAAGTAGCCATGGCAATATTTACAGCAGGCTGCCTGAACCTTACCAGCGACATCGACAAGATTCGCGCGCAAGTATACCGTTACGCGCGCACCGATCTCGACTCGACCGCGATCAAGGTTTCCTTGCGCAAACACGCCGATGGAATCAATTATGTTGCATTTTTGCCAAAGGAAAAATTGATTTATGAAAACATTCTCTCGCTTGCCTCAAAAAATAGTGGCAAAAGCATCATTATCTTCGAATTGGACTACAAGCAAGTGGGCGTTGTACTCGAAGATCATAAGATTATCGATTACATTCTCGATAAACCCGAAGAGTTTGCAAAAGAACGCAGCTATGAAACCATCTATGCCGACAATACAAAGGGGGACAAGCTCGTATCCCTCAATCTTGATAAGGACCGAAAAGATACTTGGACGGGAAGCTTTCTGTTGGCCTGTACCGTTATTATGACTGCTGTACTCTTTTACGCGGGTTACGATTATTTGAACTCAACACAGCTCAATCTCACCAATCGTGACACCCTCGTAACAGAGTACAAACAGCTCGTACAAACCAACGTTAAAGCCTCCATTGCCATGACCAAAAAAGTGGACATGGTAGGTGAATTAGAAAAGATTGAAAAAATCACTCAATCTACGGGGTCCACCCTTCAGCAGATAAGCTATCAAGGTGATAGCTTATGTGCTGAGGTGGTGACACCAAACCTCAATGCTTTCATCGGATTGTTACCACCGGAAGCTAAAATAAAAAAGGAAGATGCTGCTGCGGGCATCGTGCAGTTTTGTAATGAAAAAATATAGTTTCGTTGCTCTTTTTATTGTTATCTTGATGACAATCTTAGTATCAACCTACTTTTATTTTCTCGACATTGTGTACGAAGATAAAACGGTAGCCGAAGAGGTGAAAACCTTTAGTGCTTTAAAAACTGCCGTGGAGCAGCCTGTTGCTGTGTACGCGGAGGATCAAGTCCTCCGCGCCAAGAACGATCAATACGAGGCGATCATCCATGAATTGGAAATGGACGCCATGGTAACGATCGAGAAAGAAAAATTAATTATCCAAGGAGGCATTCATGAAACCTATTCATACTTACTGCTGAAACGGCTCTTGGATGTTGTCAAACATGACGACGTAGAATTAGTCAGCAGTTGCATCGGGAAAGGGTGCACTGCGGATGAATTTGGATTTAATATCACGATTCATCCATACGTATTAAATGTACCAAAATAAAAAACGGATCTTACGGCCAGAGGCTTAAGACAAAAAAAGGATATACAATGACACACACTTACACAGGAATGAGAAAAGGTATCTCTCTCGTAGAGATGATGATCACGATTATTTTGTTTGCTGCATTAGCAACCATTTCACTGAAGTACACAAAGAACTTTTTTGATACCGGCTTGGCTGCCCAAAAAGCGC
>JAUPLR010000132.1 GCA_030836825.1 Campylobacterota bacterium | reverse complement strand
GTCTACTAGAACCGTTACCAAATTATCCGCAATTTGCACAACGCCCCAATTTACGACAATTGAATCATTTTTACCGTTGTCTTTGATGATATCAATAACACCCGCTTGCAGCAGTGTTGTTAATCCCACGTGCTCAGGTAGAACACCAAATTCGCCCTCTTCTCCAGGAACTGTTACACTTTTAACAGCACCACGAAAAATCAAACCACTTGGCGTTAGCACTTCTAATTCTAGCGTATGCACTATCTATCCTTTAGGATGAAAAGCAATTACTTGCTTTTCTGTTTTGCAGCTTTTTCGATCGCTTCATTCATATCGCCAACCATGTAAAATGCACTTTCCGGCAAATGATCATAGTCACCGTTAAGGATTCCTTTAAATCCTTTAATGGTGTCTTCGAGTTTAACGTATTTACCAGGAGAACCTGTAAATACTTCCGCTACGAAGAAAGGCTGAGAAAGAAATTTCTCGATTTTACGTGCACGTTCAACAACTGATTTGTCTTCTTCAGAGAGCTCGTCCATACCAAGAATTGCGATAATATCTTGCAAATCTTTGTATTTTTGCAGTGTCTTTTGAACACCGCGAGCAACACCGTAGTGTTCTTCACCAACGATTTGTGGATCAAGCAAACGTGAAGTTGAGTCCAATGGATCAACTGCAGGATAGATCCCTTTTTCAGCAATTTTACGGTTAAGAACCGTTGTTGCGTCAAGGTGAGCAAAAACCGAAGCCGGAGCCGGATCTGTCAAGTCATCCGCAGGTACGTATACCGCTTGAACCGAAGTGATAGATCCCTTACTAGTAGATGTAATACGGTCTTGCAATGCACCCATTTCACGAGCCAATGTCGGCTGGTAACCAACCGCCGATGGAATACGCCCAAGAAGCGCTGACATTTCAGAACCTGACTGCGCGAAACGGAAGATATTATCGATAAACATCAATACGTCAAGCCCTTTTTCATCACGGAAGTACTCTGCCATTGTCAAACCTGTCAAGGCGATACGATTACGTGCTCCAGGAGGCTCTGACATTTGGCCGTAGCACAACGCAACTTTGTCCAAAACGCTAGAGTCTTTCATCTCGTGGTAAAGGTCATTCCCTTCACGTGTACGTTCACCGACACCCGCGAATACAGAAAGACCATCATGTCCGTGCGCAACGTTGTGGATCAATTCCATGATAATAACGGTTTTACCAACACCCGCACCACCGAAGAGACCGACTTTACCACCTTTTGCGTACGGTGCCAGAAGATCAACAACTTTGATACCTGTTTCAAACATTTCCGTTGTCGTACTTTGTTCAATCAATGGTGGTGGAGCACGGTGGATAGACCATTTATCACAATCCACGATCTCTTCGCCGCCATCGATGGTTTCACCGATAACATTAAAAATACGTCCAAGTACTTTTTCACCAACAGGAACTTTAATCGGGGCCCCTGTAGCAGTAGCCGCAAGACCACGTACAAGACCTTCAGACATGTCCATGGCAATCGTACGAACACGACCGTTACCAAGGTGAGAAGCTACTTCCAGAACAAGACGAGTCGTCTTTCCATCAACACTAACGTTTACTTCTATTGCTTCATTGACTGTAGGAAGGTAACCTTCAAAATCAACGTCAACAACAGGACCAATTACTTGAGCAATTTTACCAATCATTCTTTCCTCCATCATTATTTCATCGACTCAACGCCGCTTATTATCTCAATAAGTTCAGTTGTAATCGCTTCTTGTCGCGCTTTGTTATACTTGACCGTTAATGTTTTAACCATCTGTTTTGCATTGTTGGTTGCTGCATCCATTGCTTGCATACGCGCACTATGCTCAGCCGCAACTGAGTCAATAAGCGCGTAATACATATTAAACTCTGCATACTTCGTTACCAACGAATCCAACATAGCCTCTTCATCATTTGCTTCAAGCTCAAGAACGGTATTCTTGGTTTTTTCACAATCAAAATCCGCCACAGAGACAGGTAAAATTTTATTGACATGCAACTCTTGTGTAATAACATTCTTATAGCCGTTATAGACAAGATAAACACCATCCGTAATGCCATCATTGAAATCTTTAATCGATCGAGTCATAAACTCACTGGACCGCTGCATATCAGGTGAAGAGCTGAGATTTTTAACTTCGTCGAGCATTTCTACTTGATTAAAATTAAAATATTCAATCCCTTTTTTACCGATACCGCGAATACGGATATTGACATTTTTCTCTTTGTGCTGGCTGATTAAGCGTCTGACCGCTTTGATCGTCTGGAGGTTAAAACCGCCACAAAGACCTTTATCTGCTGTTACAAAAATAATATCGATCGTTTTAGGCGTATCATTTTGAATAAAACAACGGCTATCAATACCGCCAACTTTATTACAATGGATACGACTTGCGATTTCAGCTATGACTTGATTCGTTTTTTGTGCAAACAGACGTGAACGTTTCGCTAACTCTTCCGCACGACGAAGTTTCGCCGTAGAGACGAGTTTCATTGCACGCGTAGTTTTTTGCGTGTTTGAAACACTCTTTATCTGTCTTTGAATCTCTTTCAAGTTAGCCATGAAAATCCTTATTGCACAACGAAAGTAGTTTTAAACTCTTCGAGTGCTTTTCTCATCATAGTCATTGTGTCATCATCAATTTTAGATGAAGTACGAATATTGTCGAAAATTTGCGGATAACTCGCTTCAACAAATGGGTACAAGCCTGATTCAAAACTAACAACTGCAGATGCTGAAAGACTGTCAAGATAGCCCTCATTACCGGCAAAAATGATCAATGCTTGTTTTTCAACAGCAAGGGGAGAATAAGGAGGCTGCTTCAATACTTCAACCATACGCTGGCCACGCTCAAGCTGCTTGCGGCTTACTTCATCCAAATCAGAAGCAAACTGCGCAAACGCTTGAAGTTCACGGTATTGCGCAAGGTCAAGACGCAATGTTCCCGCCACTTGCTTGGTTGCTTTGATTTGAGCCGAACCACCAACACGCGAAACAGAGAGACCAACGTTAATCGCTGGGCGAACACCGGCATTAAACAAATCTGTTTCTAAGAAGATTTGACCATCCGTAATGGAAATAACGTTTGTCGGGATATACGCCGAAACGTCACCCGCTTGTGTTTCAATGATTGGAAGGGCTGTAAGCGAACCTCCACCCAACTCATCATTAACTTTTGCTGCACGCTCTAGCAAACGAGAGTGGATATAGAAAACGTCTCCCGGATACGCTTCTCGACCCGGAGGGCGACGAAGGATCAAAGACATTTCACGGTAGGCAACGGCATGCTTAGAGAGATCATCATAAACAATCAAACCATGACGAGCTGAATCACGGAAATATTCCGCCATCGTTACACCCGTGTATGGAGCCAAGAATTGCAGTGCAGCCGCTTCTGACGCCGAAGAAGAAACAACGATGGTGTATTCCATCGCGCCGCTCTCTTCAAGACGACGGATAACGCTTGCGACGGTTGATTCTTTTTGACCGATAGCAACATAGATACAGACTACGCCATTGCCTTTTTGGTTCATAATAGCATCAAGCGCAATGGTTGTTTTACCTGTTTGACGGTCACCGATGATCAACTCACGTTGACCACGTCCGATTGGAACAAGCGCATCAATTGCTTTGATACCGGTTGCCATTGGCTCATGAACCGATTTACGTGCCATGATACCAGGGGCTTTCTCTTCTACGAAACGTGATTCCGTAGATTCGATTGGGCCCTTACCGTCGATTGGCTCACCCAAGGCATTAACAACACGGCCAAGAAGTGCATTACCGACAGGAACTTTCAACAAACGTCCAAGACGTTTTACAGACATTCCTTCACGAAGGACAGCACCCATACCAAGAATAACAACACCAACGGCGCTCTCTTCAAGGTTCATTACAAGACCTTTAGTCCCCTCTTCAAATTCAACCATTTCACCAGCCATAACATTGTTAAGGCCATAAACCTGTGCAACGCCATCTCCATATGAGACGATTTTACCGGTTTCATTTATATCTACGTTAAGTTCAAAACTACCAATTCTTTCTTTAATGATTGAACTGACTTCGTCTACTTGTACTTTTGCTACCACTATATCTCCTTTCGCGAGGGTTAAATTGCTTTTAAAATATGCTCAACAATCTGAGCATTAAGGCGGCTTTTTGAAAAATCAATTTCAACGTTTAAATCATCAACAACAACACGTATGCCATCGCTGCTTGAAGGAACAAACCGCAATGAAATCGTAGCATCCATTTTTTTTCCCAAATCGTGCGCGATTGAATCAATCGAATCTTGCTTGATCTCAGAGTTACTGTAGACACGGCCATTGTAGACGCGCTTCTTGGATGCAATTTGTCGTTTTAAATCACTTGAAATAGCAGGGATCAACGACAATCTGCCATTTTCACCCAATAACTTGACTAAATTATTGATCTCAGTGCTTTGCGCACTTGCAACCATTCCTAAAACCAAATCCGTTTTTGCCAATACCGCAATATCATTGCTATGCATAATTTGAAGGAATTTACTATCATCAAATGCCGTTGCAAGAACCGAAAACAGTTCTGCAGTGTTATCCAATGAAGATTCATCCAAGAGGGCCATAAGAGATTGAACATAACGCTTGGCAATTAGTTCGTTCTGCATTTAAGCCACCTTCTTTTTCAAAATATCTGTCATGGCATCTTTGCCCATAGCTGCGTCGCTGGCACGCATAACATCGCCCATCACTTCGCCCACTACATCACGTACCATTTTACGCTTTTCAAGATCCATCAATGCCTGATTATGCTTTTGAGCAATTTCTATCTCTACTTCCGTTTGGGCCATGATCTTTTCACTGAGGAGTTTGCACTCTTTTTTAGTGGCTTCGCTCAATTCATGCGCAAAACGATTGGCATCGTCTATTTTATGCTCTGCAGTTTCTTTTAACCGTTTTGACTCACGCAAACGCTCTTGAACTTTTTCAAGTTCCGAGGCGATACCCGCGCTTCTGCCACCAAAATAATTCTTGAGTGGTTCCGCCAAAAGATAATAAATTATTCCTGCAAATATAAGAAAGTTGACGGTACGTTGAATAATATCCGTAGGACCTCCGTGCGCAGCATCAGATCCAAACAGACAAACACTGAGCATCAATACAGTTATCAATATTTTAGCCATATTATCTCCTCAAATCTGATTTAGCTTAGCTGATACAGCGGCTTGGAAAGATGGTGCTTCTGCATGAAGCGCCTCTTTCAATCGTGAACGTTCCTCAGACATCGCGTCTTCGAACTTAGAGTACTCTAGTGCTAGTTCAGCACGTCTTGCCTCTACCTTGCTACTTGCTAACGCCTTGGCCTCAGCAACAACTTTTTCTCTTATTCCATGTGCCTCTAGTTTGGCATCACTAATAATCTTTTCCGCTTGAGCATGAAATGCAGCAATCTCGCCATCGTTGTTACCAACTTGCTCGAGATCTTTTTTTAAATCTGCATCTCTTTTTTCCATATAGTTGAAAAGAGGTTTGTAAAGCAAACTATTAAGAGCAGCAATAAGGATAAGGAAGACAATCAGTGTGCTGCCTAGCAACTTCAGATCTATATCTAACATACCACCTCCTAAAAGTTGCGTGATTATACAACTTGTAAATTGAAGGGATAGTTAAACGGTTGCTATTATGAAGAAAGTGTTGCTAAAAATGCATCAATTTGTGTATTTGTTTGAAATTCAAGGGTTATTTTAGACCCCTTTTGAGATGTTTTAAGACCCATTTGCGTCAAATGGCTTTGCAATTTGTCAAAATTAAGCTCATTTACAAATGACTTTGTGCTTATTGATGTCTCACGAGGAAGCTTCATGCTTTTTGCCATGTGTTCTACGTCACGAACACTCAATTTTTGACCGATAATAGAGTCAATCATCAGAGATTGTTCTTTTTCCTCTAACCCTATGATCACTTTTGCATGACCCGCACTGATTTTACCCTCAACCAAAGCTTTACGCGCTTTGTCGCTCAGTTGTAATAAACGCAAGGTATTCGTAATTTGTGCACGACTCTTATGAACTGTATGCGACAACTGATCGTGAGTCAATTCATGAATTTCAATCAGCTCCTGATACGCTTGCGCCAAATCAATGGCATTAAGCTCATCACGTTGAATGTTTTCAATCAACGCATGCTGACGCATTTGTTCATCGCTTACCGTTACAATAATTGCTTTGATGGTTTTAAATTTTGCCAACTTGCTGGCACGCAAACGTCGCTCACCTGCAATGAGCACATAACCCTCAAGCGTTTCTTTAACAACAATCGGCTGCAACAACCCATGAGTCTTGATGGATTCGCTCAGTTCTGCAAGAGAGGTAGGGTCAAAATGCTTACGCGGTTGATACGGGTTTGCCCGTATTTCTGTAATCGAAATTTCTTCAAATCCGTTTCGCTTAGGAAGTTCATTGTCGTACGCTTCCTCTATTTCACTCAGTAATGCGCCCAGACCTCGTCCTAGAGCAGATGCTTTTGCCATTGATGGTCCTTAAGCAATGATTGCATGAGCAAGATCTTGATATGCTAAAGATCCGCTCGATTTTACGTCATACAAAATTGCCGGCTTACCAAAACTTGGTGATTCGGCCAATTTTACATTGCGAGGGATGACAATATACTCATTGTCGCGCAATTTAAACAATTTAGCTTGGAAATGCTGGCGCAAGTCTGCAAACACTTGACGTGACAAATTATTTTGCGCACTGTACATTGTTGGAAGGAAACCTTTGATTGTTAACTTCGGATTGATGGTTTTTCGTACCAATTTAACCGTATTAAGCAACTGTGCTAAACCCTCTAATGCAAAAAATTCACATTGTATCGGAATAATAACCGAGTTCGAAGCGCTCAATGCATTGATAGTCATCGGCCCAAGCGCCGGAGGAGAATCAATAATAATGTAATCGTATTCATCTTTGACCTGTGCAATGGCCCGCTTGAGAATCAATTCTCTCCCTTTGGCATTTGCCGCATCGTAATACTCTTTTTCCACCCCGACCAAACCAATATTGGACGGCGCTATAAAAAGCTTCGGGAGCTCTGTTTTTAAAATAATTTCACGCAGTTTTTTAGCGCCAATGAGAACATGGTAAATATTGAACTCATAATTGTTGCGATGATAACCCAATGAAGTCGTTGCATTAGCTTGTGGATCCGCGTCGATGAGAAGCACTTTTTTCTCAGCAACCGCCAACGATGCAGCTAAATTAACGGCAGTCGTGGTTTTACCTACGCCACCTTTCTGGTTTGCAATAACTATTACTTCGCTCATCGTAAACTAAATATCCTTTGCCCATTGTGCTCAAGAGAACCATCTTCCAATAAGACGGCATCCCCTAATCTAAAAACCATTTCACCCACGTGCGCCACGAAAGATTTACTTCTCAAGAATTCTAACTCGAATTTACTAAATATCTGCTTCCATGAAGGAAACTTTTCAAGCTCCCTAATATAATTATTTGTTACTTCTTGCGCAGTGATTTTAATATCCATTTTTGAAAAATTCAAAGGGGCGGACGAAAGATTTAAGCCGATCCCGCACACAAGAGAATCTCCCACTAAATTGGTAATCACTCCCCCCATTTTTTGTGCATCCAGATAAAAATCGTTGGGCCATTTCAGCCATACCTTTGACCCTAAAGTGCTTAAAATCTCTTTCAGTATAAAAGCAAAATAAAGGGAAGAAGATTCCAGCTTCAAATCATCCGGCAGCTGCGAACGATTAATGGCAACCGATATAAAAAGATTGCCTTTTTCGCCGATCCATTCATTGCCGCGACTGCCGCGCCCTTGCGTCTGTAAAGAAGCCCCGACACAAAAGGGAGAGTTCAGAGCCTTTGATTTCAACCCTTCTATCACATACGTCTGGGTCGACGCTAACTCATCAAACCAGTGTATTTCCACAAACCAGCCTCTTTCCGTTCAGATAGGCTACCGCGGATGTCTCTTGCTTGGAAGACGCCTGCACCTTTATAAGACGTAATGAACCCTTTAAACATTGCACGGTTACGCTTTCCTCATCAACAGCAATTATCTCGCCCGCATTTCCAGAACTGTGCGTCTCATTTTTTCTCATCTCTTTGATCTTCAATCCAGACTCCAAATAAATGCCTGGCCATGGAGTAAAAGCACGGTAACGATTAAATATTTCCTCCGCGTTATCAAAACGAATCAAACCATCCACTTTGGTAATTTTAGTGCAATGCGTCGCATCCGATTCCTTTTGAGCAGTGCAGCTTTGTCGATCCCAGTTATGTACAATATCGAGAGTTAGCTCACTCGCTGTTTTTGTTAAACGCGCGTAAAGGGACTCTATCATTTCATTATGTCCAATTTCAAGCGTGGAAATTTTGATAATGGCTCCTGTATCCAAACCCTCATCCATCCACATAGCCGTTGCACCACTTTGGGTGTCATTGTTGAGTAAGCTTTGCTGAATCGGACTTGCCCCCCGATACTTTGGAAGAATCGATGCATGAAGATTAACGCACGGAGCATGTTCTAAAATCGATTTTGGTAAAATTTGTCCGTACGCGGCAACGATGATCATATCGCACGCTATCGAGAGCAATTCCTCAACGACTGCCGTATCTCTGAGTTTTGTAGGCTGAAAGACGGGGATGTTTGACGCTTGTGCCAAAACCTTGACAAGAGGAGGGGTTATAATTGCTTTACGCCCTACCGGTTTATCGGGCTGTGTATAAACAGCTACGATTTCTACCGCACTTTCTTTTATTAATGTTTCAAGGATATCCGCGGCATACTCGGGTGTTCCCATAAAAATAATGCGGATCATCAGAGAGTATGAGCCTGAAATAAGGTTCCGCCCACATGGGTGTCGTTCATTAAAAAAGAGCGTATATCACTCAGATCAAATCCGCTTGCCAAAAACATAGACCCATTACGTTTTAGCAAGAAATCGGCGGCTTTAAGTTTCGTCACAATACCGCCTGTTGCAAAACTGTGATTGGGCGTCACTTCGCAAGAGAGTTCCTCTGCGGTGATGGATTCCACATGCGCTCTTATTTTAGCATCACTGTAACTGCGGGGATCTTTATCGTAATAGGCATCAATATCAGAAAGTATTACCAACATATCCGCGCCAAAATGGTACGCAGCATAAGCAGAGAGCTGATCATTGTCGCCCAAGACTAACTCTTCGGTTGCTGTCGCATCATTTTCATTGATAATGGGAACAACGTTGTGCATCAACAATGTTTCAATGGTGTCTTTAGCCTTTTGTGATTCTTCGTGCGTGTTGAAATTCGCGGCAGTAACCAAGATTTGTGCTGGGATGACATCATGATGCTCGAACATTTTTTTGTACTTGTTCATCAATATCGGCTGACCGATAGAAGCCAAGGCTTGCTTGTTTGCTAAGATTTTTTTATCGAGTTTTAATTCGGTGTAACCCGCCGCAACAGCGCCTGAAGAGACAAGTATCACCTCGTAGCGACCTTTTAGCTCAGCGATAAAGTCGACCAGATTTTGCATCCGGTCTTTGGCAATACGATTTTGTTCGCTTAAAACGGCACTCCCGACTTTGACCACCAACCGTTTCATTAACGCTCGATGAGTACCATATGATAAAGCGCGTACGTAAGAGGCTTGATGTTCAAACTGGTCGCTGAAGAAATCGGTGCAACAAAAAACGGCAAGGACGTATCACGGAACCCTACATCAAAATTCTCTTGCTCAAACGCAGGATACTCTTCATTAAAACCAAAACGGCTTTTTGTTACCGGTTTTAGATTAAGAAGCTTCAAGAAGGCATTGCTCTTTTCAATCGCTTCTTCAGTGCTCATCGCATCTGAACGCGTCAATGCAATTGCATAGTTGCGCTGGGCCAAAAGTGGTGAGAATTTTTCAAGCTCTGCTTTAAGCGTTTCATATTGGTACTGAAGTTCATGGTAGGATGCTAAATCAATCATGAACAGCAATGTTTTAGTACGCTCGATGTGGCGCAAGAACTTAAGCCCAAGACCTTTGCCCTCTGATGCTCCATCAATAATCCCTGGAATATCTGCCATGATGTACGAATCAAGATCACCAATGTTAATCTGACCTAATTTTGGCGTCAATGTCGTAAATTCGTAGTTTGCTACTTCGGGGCGCGCATTGGAAACCGTAGAGATGAGGGTTGATTTTCCGACATTGGGAAATCCCACCAAGCCTACGTCTGCAATGAGTTTTAGATCCAGTCTGACGATGCGCGTTGTTTCCGGTTCGCCTGGCTGTGCATACATTGGCTTTTGATTAATTGACGATTTGAAGTGAACGTTTCCAAGACCACCGCGACCACCGGTTAAAAACAATATTTCCTGACCGTTTGTTAATAAATCTAAAAGAACCTCACCCGTTTCAACATCCACGACTTGCGTTCCCGGTGGAACAACGATAACCAGTTTTTTACCGGCTTTACCGTACATGTTTGACCCTGAACCCGGTTGACCTTTTTCGGCTTTAAGCGTTTTATTTCCCTGGAAATGGGCTAACGTGTGGGTATTGTTGTCTACTTTGAAATAGACATCACCGCCTTTTCCACCATCGCCGCCATCCGGTCCGCCTTGGAGAACGAATTTCTCGCGTCTAAACGCTACACAACCTGCTCCACCTTTACCCGAAGAAACAGTTATTACTACGCTATCGCTAAACATTCATCAATCCTTACCATTGTTTTGGAACGCCAAAGGAATAAAATCCCCTTGGCTACGCTTGCCGCTATGGCACTAAAGCTAGCCTCTTACGAGGCAGAAATTATTGTCTTAACCATACACTTATGATCGAAAGTACACTATTAAGAAAATACATTGTTGGAAAAATTTAAGAGATCGGGCGCAGATGCCCGATGAGGAAAATTATGCGGCAGGAACGACAGAAACTTGCTTGCGTTTTTTGTCTTTACGTTGAAACAATACAACGCCATCCACCAACGCATACAAAGTGTGGTCTTTACCCATACCGATATTTTTACCAGGGTGAACTTTTGTTCCGCGTTGACGAATAATGATATTACCCGCACGTACTACTTCACCACCATATTTTTTGACACCGAGTCTACGTCCCGCTGAGTCGCGGTTATTCTGTGTACTACCTTGACCTTTCTTATGAGCCATGCTGTCCTCCTACTTTATAATTACGCAGCGATCTTAACGATACGAACGCGTGTGTGGTCTCTACGGAAACCACGCTTAACTTTACTGTCTTTACGACGACGTTTTTTGAAAATAACAACCTTGCGATCACGACCTTCATTAATAACTTCAAAAGTAACTACAGCACCCTCTACATATGGGGTACCCGTTTTAAGTTCACCGTTATTAACGGCAAGAACTTCTTTGATTTCGACGGTAGTCTTTGGATCAAGACTCATTCTATCGAACAAAAGGATATCACCCTCTTGAACTTTATACTGTTTTCCGCCGTTTTTGATAATTGCGTACATTAGCGTTCCTTACTTACAAGTCTACAAAAAGTTGCGAATTGTAGCGAAATAATATTTAAGCTTAAATTAAAATGGAGTACTTATTACAACAAACCACAAGTTTACGTATCAATATACGTCAATCTGACCTATAATCTAGCTATGTGATTGTACAACAAACTACATTAAGCCTCACCTAATGAAGGCCCATCACCGCAAAAAAGCTTAAAAAGTTAAAACTTTGTCGCTGGTTATTACCCATTGGGTTAACTGATCCATTGTAGAAAAAATTTCTTCCCTGAAATAAGGGGTGTTCTTATAGATTCCGCAACGCGCATTACACGTGCCGCAAGCACGAACACTCACGCCATGCGCATACAGCTCTTTCACCATATCGTGTAAATCAAAGTCATACATTTCAGGTTTTACACAGATGCTACGTGCCAAATCAACGGCATCGTTCATCAAGAAGAGATTAACCTCTTCACCTTTTTTGCGTAAATTTTTTGCCAATCGCAATGCATTGTACGTAACGTCACTTCCATCATACGGCTCATGATTTAAAATGAAGGTGATCATCGCTTATCCTTTTAATTTTTTCATCATGTTTTGTACGTCTGTAAAAAGACTTACTGCCTCTACGTGTAACGGCTCTTGCGACTGAATCGAATCAATCATCATTTGCATATTTTGCGTAGAAATAATCGTTGCCTCTCCCTCTTCATACACCGCAATACGGCATGGCATAAACGGGGCAAAATGTGGGTTGGAAGTCAACATCATAGACGCTAACTTTGCCTGACATATTTCATATACATAGACCTTCCGATCAATCGGAAATCCTTTTTGAGCAACGATTTCATGATAATTATAGTGATGCAACAACGTAAATCCATATTCTGTACACGCCGCTTCGACCTCGTCAATAATGGATTGAATACCCCGTTCGCTTTTACATTCAACGGTAAACATTAATTTTTCCCCTATCATTGTTGTTCTTTAGTGAGCAAAGTAACGCCCAATCCTGTTTCAATCGCATAACCTTCTTGAGCCCATCCTTTGAGTCCGCCTTTTAGATTCGTTGCGTTGACGTAACCTAACTTTTTAAGCGTCTGAGCGGCTAACGCACCACGGCTGCCTCCACGGCAATAAGTCACAATGACGGCATTTTTGTCTTTGACCTTATTAAGCACTTCAAATTCCAAATTTCCGCGGGTGATGGCTACGGTAGTCGTTGCGTAAATTTCACCCTCTGCGCGCTGATTCTCTTCGCGTATGTCCATAACGACCACATTTTTTCCTCCATCAATCATCTTTTTCAACTCAGCAGGGGCCATCTCTCCTGCCTCTTGCTTTGCAGCAGATACGAGCTTTTCTGACTCTGCTTGACTTGCCATGAGGGATGATCCTAACATCAAACCCGCAACAACCATTAACACAACTTTAATTTTCATCGCATACCCCCCATACAGACAAATAACCTTATTAGCTAAATAGCTAAGTATTGTGTTATGGTACAATACCGAACCTTAAAATTATCAAGGATATTGATGCTAGATATGGAACGAAAATTAAAAATTTTTAAAGCTCTCAGTAATCAGACCCGTTTTATGATTTTCAAAAATGTGTTTACAGGAGGATACACCTGCTCTTTGGATAAAGTACAGCCCGGTGTCAAAGTGAACCCTATTGCTACGTGTGTCAGCACGGTTGCAGAACACTTCAACTTTTCCCTTCCAACCATCTCGGCACATATTAAGGAGCTCAAAGAAGCCAATATTATCACGGTGGAGAAAAAAGGGAATAAAGTTTACATCGAACCCAATATTGAGGTAATCCGAGAACTTGCCGAATGCTTTCAAACATTGGTAACAAATTTTGATAACAACAGAGAACTGTTCTTTGAAGATACGCTGTCGGTTAAATAGGTTTGAGAACAAAATAACAATAGCGCTGTTGGCTTCCGCTTGGGGTGATATGCGTTTCTTCAATCACTTCGAGAATATCAAAATACTCTCTCACTGTATTTTTCATTCGTTCTTCATTGTATTGACGCACCGGCAAGGCACTGCAACTATCGGGTCCCTCAACCGCAAACGTGCCAATAATGGCGTGACCTTGGGGAGAGAGTGCTTTGTAAAGCGTTTGCAGATACGCTTGCTGTTCCTCTTCTTTTTGAAGAAAATGAAATACTGCACGGTCGTGCCATACATCAAATAGTTTTTCTGATGAAAAGGTGCAGATATCACCGACCCAATAGGATGGGACATCAGCATTGACACCCAGTCGTTTTTTGATAATCTCTAATGCCCTCATAGAAAGATCGAGCAGCGTAATATCACGATAACCCAACTCGAGCAAAGCATCCGAAAAGGTCGAAGCACCGCATCCGACATCAATAATGCAATCTTTGGACATCGATCCAATTTTTTTTAGAAGAGAGAGGGTCATAAAAGGTGTTTCTTGATACCAGCCCACCTTACTCACATCTCTGGTTGTGTAGACATTTTCCCAATGGCGTTGCAATGCGGTGTTCAATTAGACCTCGTACATGTCGTTTTCTAAAACTTCTTTGATCGTTTTTTCGTCCGCTTCATGGATGTCCAAAACCGTCCCCTCAAATACGAGATCCATTCCTGCTAGGGGATGGTTCCCATCCAGCGTCGCTTTTTTACCGTTTATCTCTTTGACCGTATAGATAATGACATCTTCATCATCGTCTTCCATGTATCCGTCAATCTCCATACCAACATGCAAATCCGCCGGAAGTTCACGGATCTCTTCCGTTACAAGCAACTCGGGATCATACTCACCAAATGCTTGATCGCACGATAGGGCTACGTTGAACGTATCTCCAACTTTTTTACCTTCCAAAGCTTCCTCAACACCGCTAAAAAGCTGGCCGTAACCACCGTGCAAATAACTAAGAGATTCCGTCTGTTCATGCAAAAGTTTTCCCTCGGTGTCGTTGATATGATAGTCGATGGTTACAATACAATTTTTTGTTACGTGCATGGTTTTCCTTTAGTGCTATTGCAAAATTATAGCAGGAGTTGGTCCTAACGTGCCAAAGTTGCTATTGACATTTAAAAAACTCAGCGTTATAATTCTCGCAATTAGTTGCATAGTCAACTATTTAGGAGTCTCTATGAATCGATGCGAATGCCCCACTGAAGAATCTTTAGGATGCCTCACCAACCTTTCCGCTATGGCTGCTAGAAACTATCTCACGCGTCAATTGGAACTCAACGGTATTGATATGACGATCGAGCAATTCAAGGTGATGGTGGTGTTGTGGAAAGAGACAAGCTCTACACAACAAAACATCGCCGATTTTGTCGGTAAAGACAAAGCGAGTGTTACGCGTCTCATTGCAGGTCTTGAAAAACGCTCTTTGATTCAGCGCTGTAGCGATAAAACCGATAAGCGGTGTAACCTCGTCACCCTCACATCTCAGGGAATCGCTCTGGAAAAACCAACGATGGAGGTTTTAGAGAAAGCGACTCTTCATCTGCACCGCGGTATCGACCCACAAGAACTTGCTATTACCCTGCGCGTCTTGAAACAGATGTGTCAAACATTAAATTATTCATCAAAGGAATCCAAATGAACCGCGTTACCACTCTTGCCCTTTCCTCTGTCTTACTCCTTGTCCTAAGCGGATGCGAACGCCCAAAAGCCGCAGGAATGGAAAAACCGCCCGAGGGACCTGTTGCTGTTACCACTGCCCAAGTAAAAACAGGTGATTTTCCAGCTGTTTTGGAAGCAACGGGACAAACGCAAGCCTTTAATACGGTTCAAGTCTATGCACGTGTCAACGGATACCTTCAAAAACGTATGTATGTTGAAGGCTCACAGGTCCAAAAGGGACAAACGCTTTTTACTATTGACCCTTCCGATTTGAACAATGCTCTGGAAAGTGCAAAAGCATCTTTGGAACTCTCACAAGCAAACCATACCAACGCATTAGCGGTATTAAATCGTATTAAACCTCTGGCTGAGGCCAATGCCGCAAGCCGCCAAGAGCTTGATGCTGCCATCGCTAATGAACGAACCACCTCAGCGACTATTCTGGGCGCGAAAGCCGGCGTAGCACAAGCCAAACTCAATCTTAGCTATGCAACCATCAAAGCCCCTATCAGCGGATTTGTCGATAAAGCAAAACTGGATAACGGAACCTATATTGCCGCAGGGGCCAATGCTCTGCTGACAACCATGTACGAAACGAACCCTATTTATGTCAATTTCACGTTTAGCGAAAATCAAAAAATTGCCCGTCAAAATGCGATTGCCAGCGGTAAGCTAACCGCTCCTAAAGACGGTAAATACGAAGTGGAACTCACCCTCAGCGACGGAACAGTATTGGCACGCAAGGGGGAGATTAACTTTATCGCACCGTTTATCGACTCGACAACAGGCAATATCACCTATCGCGCACAAATCAACAACAGCGATCACAAACTGCTCCCAGGGCAATTCGTCCACGTAAAAGTCAAAGGGATGGAGTGGAAAAATGCCCTTTATGTCCCTCAAAAGACACTCCTTACGGGAGAAAAAGGAAAATTTGTTTATGCCATAGAGACGAATAATACCGTTACGCCTAAACCTGTCGTTGCAGGAGAATGGATCGGTGAAAATGTTCTCATACAAAGCGGTGTTGCTGCGGGGGATAAAATTGCCGCTGACGGACTTCCTAAACTCAAACCAGGGGCGGAAGTGATTCCGAGTGCACGCTAATGTTTAGCAAATATTTTATCAACCGACCCGTTCTCTCGGCCGTTATTGCCCTAATCATCATGTTGCTGGGATTTGTAACCATCAAAACGCTGCCGATTTCGCAACTGCCCAATCTCACCCCACCTACGGTAGTTGTCACCGCGCAATACCCCGGAGCAGATGCCCAAACCATCGCCAACACTATCCTCACTCCGTTGGAATCGCAAATATCCGGAGCTGATGGTCTGATGTACATGAGTTCCAAAGCCGCGGCATTGCCTGGGAGTGCTACAATTACCTGTACGTTCAACATCGGTGTCAATCAGGACATGGCTGCGGTGGATGTACAAAATCGCATCAACTCTGTCATCTCTCAACTCCCCCAAAGCACCCGTGATCTTGGGGTGAAGGTGGAGAAAAAAACCTCTGATATTTTGCTCATCGTCGCCATCACTTCTCCCGATGGAAGCTTTGACGCGACACAAATCAGTAACTACATCTCTGCCAATCTTCTCGATGAAATAAAAAAGATTCCCGGTGCTGGACGGGCACAAATCTTCGGACAACGCGACTATGCGATGCGTGTTTGGCTTAATCCCGATCGAATGGCATCATTGGGAGTAAGCACGTCTGAAATCGCAAGCGCCATCAGAGATCAAAATCTTCAAGTTTCTCCCGGGCGCTTGGGACAAGCTCCTACCAATGATGAGCAGATGTGGACGATGCAGCTCACTTCTAAAGGACGCTTCTCTACCCCTGAAGAGTTTCAGAACATCATTGTCCGTGCTAAATCGGATGGCTCGATGCTGCGCCTCAAAGACGTTGCCCGCGTAGAGTTGGGAAGCCAAAACTACGAATTTTTCGGACGGGTAAACGGTAAGCCCGCCGCGATGATCGGTATTTATGCCGACACCAATGCCAATGCACTCGATACCTCTGCCGCAGTGGCCAAAAAAATAGAAAAGCTTTCCCATAAATTCCCAAAGGGGATAGCGTATGACATCCCGTATGACACAACCGATTTCGTCAAAATTTCCATTGAAGAGGTTATTTTCACCCTTCTTGCCTCCATCGTTTTGGTCAGTTTGGTTATTTATCTCTTCTTACAAAGTAGTCGTGCCGCGATAATCCCTATCCTCTCTATCCCGATCTCTCTAACGGGTGCCTTTATCGGAATGTACTTGCTGGGGTATTCGATCAATACCCTCACCCTCTTTGGGCTGGTGCTTGCCATCGGTATTGTCGTCGATGATGCGATTGTGGTGATCGAAAACATGGAACGTATTTTACAAACCGAGAGGCTCTCACCACGAGCGGCTGCCATCAAAGCAATGGCGCAAATATCGGGTCCCGTTGTTGCGATCGTCCTCGTCATGTGTGCCGTTTTCATCCCCGCAACCTTTTTGGGGGGGATGACAGGACAGCTGTATAAACAATTTGCCGCTACCATCGCCATCTCTGTCGTATTCTCAGGATTTATGGCGCTGACATTCGCTCCGGCTATCGGTGCCCTGATTCTCAAACACCATGAGAACGAACCTGCGCGCTTTTTCCGTTGGTTCAACCGTATTTTTAACAAAATGACCGAAAACTACGTCCATCGTTCAGGATGGATGATCCGTAAATCGTTTATCTTTTTACTGATTTATCTCTCTACCTATGGTTTTATCGGATTTTTTCATAAAACCCTCCCGAGTGCCTTTTTGCCGATGGAAGATCAGGGGTATTTTATCACCGCAGTGGTTTTGCCCGATGGGGCAACTGCAAACCGTACCTTGGAAGTTGTCAAACAAGTTGAAGCTATTTTGAGCCAACAAGAAGGGGTCTATAAATACACGGCCATTACAGGGCTCAATATCCTGACCTTTTCCCAAGAGCCTAACGCTGCGGTTATTTTTACCCGTCTTAAACCATGGAGTGAACGTACCACCAAAGAGTTAAAAGTATTTGGTATTCTCGGATCGTTAGGACCAAAACTGGGAAGCATCAAAGAAGCAAAAGTATTTGCCATGCCTCCACCGCCCATACGCGGTATGGGGCCATCGGATATGTTCAGTTTGAAATTGCTGCAACCGGGAGATAACGATTTTAACAAACTCGCTGCCGCGACCAATACATTTGTCAGTGATCTGCGCAATGATCCGAGCATTAAAAATCCGATGACGACGATGAACATCACGACACCCACCCTCATGGTCGAAGTGGATCGTGAAAAAGCAAAAATGATGGGTCTTGCCATCAGCGACGTTTTCCAAACCCTCCAAGCAACCATCGGAACGATGTACATCAACCAGTTCGATAAAAACGGTAAAACCTACTGGGTACAGATGCAGTCCGATTCCCCCTATCGGGCAACGCCAGAGGATATAGGTCGTGCATGGGTCCGTTCTAACGGGGGGCAGCTTGTCCCTCTCTCGTCGGTGGTGCGCGTCACTATGTCCAGTGCCCCATCATCGATCGAGCATTTCAACGGCGTGCTCAGTACCACCATCATGGGTTCACCCTCCTCTGGATACAGTTCGGGCGATCTGATTAAAATTTTGGAGTCCAAAGCCGACACCGTTTTACCCAATACGATAAGCTACGATTGGGATGGTTTGTATCTCCAAGAAAAACTGGTAGGGTCAAAAGCACTCATGATTATTGCGTTTGCATTGGTAATGGTTTATTTAATCCTTGCCGCATTGTATGAGCGCTGGACATTACCGATTTCCATCATGCTGGCAGTTCCGTATGGGATTATGGGAGCGTATACCGTCGTGTGGTTGATTCCATGGCTGAACAATAACGTCTTTTTCCAGATAGGGCTTCTCACACTCATCGCCCTCTCGGCAAAAAATGCAATTCTCGTCGTTGAGTTTGCCGAAGAGCAACGCCAAATGGGGAAAAGCATCTACGATTCAGCGATGGAAGCAGCACGCCTGCGTTACCGTCCGATGATGATGACCTCTTTTGCCTTTTTGGCAGGGATGCTGCCGCTCATCTTCAGTTCAGGTGCCGGAGCAGCAGGACGTTTCTCGATAGGGGTAGCGATGTTTGGAGGAATGCTCTCGGCGACGTTTATTGAGCGTTACTTTATCCCGTTTCTTTATTATTGGGTAGCAACGTTGCAAGAAAAATTCAGCCCTACAAAAGGAGAATTGGATGAAGACTAAACTCTCGCTCTTACTCGCACTGTTCATAAGTGGATGCAGTATCGGACCTGACTACGTCAAACCCGTCAGTGCTATTCCTGATGTATTCCATAATGGTGATGCCAACCAAAGTAACCTCCAAAAGGGCGTCATCGATAAAAACTGGTGGGAATCCTTTCAGGATCCCCTACTCACACAACTCGTCACGAAAGCGCTTATTGCTAACCATGACATCGCTATTTCGCAAGCGCAGCTAGAAGCGTATTTGGGTCAGTTTGATCAGACCCAATCGTATCTTTATCCCCAGATCAACGGTACGGCCTCATTTGATCGCAAAAGTACGGAAAATGCGATTCCAAACCGAAACTTGCGAGATGGAATCACCTCAACGTATTCTGGATCACTGAACATGGCAAGCTATGAGATTGATCTCTATGGAAAAGTTAGGCGAACAACGGATGCCGCGCGCTCACAACTGCTTGCCAGCGAATACAATCGTCGCAGTGTTCAGCTAACGGTCTGCGCAAGTGTATGTGCCTCATACGCTCGTCTTTCCTCCCTTAATGATCAAATCAAACTGGCGCATGAAAACAGTACGGCAACGCAAGAGATCGAAAAAAATACCCTGCTCAAGTACAAATTGGGCGCCATCTCAGAAACGGAATGGCTTAGCGCATCCGCACAACTTGAATCATCAAGATCTACGCTTTCTCAACTCGAAGCGGCACGAACCGCTGAAGAGAGTACTCTCAATACTTTGTTAGGAGAAAATAACAAAAATATCCATGTTTCTCCAATGGAATCGATCAACGTTCCAAACGTTCCTGCAGGTTTACCGAGTCAACTTCTCACGCGCCGGCCCGACGTTGCTGCTGCAGAACAAAATTTGATCGCCGCCAATGCCAAAATCGGCATCACCAAAGCGGCTTATTTCCCTAGTCTTAGTCTTACAGCGATGATGGGAGTGCAAGGCGATACATTGTCAAACGTCTTTTCCAATCCGACTAAACTGTGGCAGATCACCCCAGTAGCATCAATTCCTATTTTTACCGCAGGACTCATCGATGCACAAATGAGAATTGCCCGTGCGGATTACAACCAAAGTGTGGCACTGTATCAAAAAACCGTCCTAACGGCACTCAACGACACCGACAATGCTCTGGCGCAAAATACCCGAACCAAAGAACAGCTTTTATTGAATGAAAAAAGAGCCGATGCCCTCAAAAAAGCATTTGAACAGGCACAACTACGCTATAAAGCAGGAACGTATTCGTATACGGATCTTCTGGTCATGCAACAAAATTGGCTATCCGCCCAACAACAGGCTATTATTTCCAAACAGAACGTTCTCACTACCACTATCGGGCTTTACAAAGCACTTGGCGGCGGATGGGAAAACTAAAAGGGGTTATCATGGGAAAAAGAATCGGAACATTGGTTATTCTGGGGCTTATCGCCCTTTTTCTCTATCAAGGAATACGCTATTTTTATTACCACTCACAAAATGCCGTTACCGATGCCGCTTTTATCAAAAGCGACCGATTGGCAACCCTCTCCTTTAACATCAGTGGAAACGTTATTTCTTTACTCAAAAAAGAAAATGAAGCGGTTAAAAAAGGGGAATTGTTAGGGATTATCGATCCCATCGATCTCACCACGGCAAAAGAAGAGCTTTCCCACCGTATTCAAAGCATGGATGCCCAAATCCAGGCCCTCGTGCTGCAACGCAATCGCCTCAGCCCTACACTTAACCTTCAAACTGCTATCGCTTCCAAAGACATGGAGAGTGCAGGCAGTGAAACAACGGCACTCAAACACCAAATCAAAGCGGCACAAGAACGTGCCAATAAGCTCTCACTGGATGAACGTCGCTACGCGGCTATGCTCAAAGATCGGCTGATTGCGGCTTCTGACTATGAAACCATTCATCTTCAAAGCGTTATTGCTCAACGGGAGAGTGCATCTTTAGAAGCAAAACTCTCAAGCCTTAATGCAACACAATCAAAAGCCAAAAACGCGATGGCGCTCAGCAGTTTGAATGAGAAACATACCCGTGAGCTGGATCAACAAATCCT
>JAUPLR010000131.1 GCA_030836825.1 Campylobacterota bacterium | reverse complement strand
GTACTTATCTCCGGTGCCATACATCGACCTCCAGATCTTTTGAATGTTCCGGATAATATGGTGGCATTTATCAATTGGTATCAAAATGAAGCGCAAATGCTTCACCCCATTGAGCGTGCCGCAAGAGTTCACGCTGATTTTGTAGGCATTCATCCCTTTATAGACGGCAATGGCCGTACCTCAAGATTACTAATGAACCTGGAGCTAATGAAAAACGGTTTTCCGCCTATCGTTATCAAAGTGGAAGATCGTCTAGAATACTATAAAGCGCTTGATGAAGCCCATACAACTGGAAATTATGAGCCATTTATTGATCTTATAGCGAAAGCTTCTCAGGAGAGCTTTGAGCCATATTGGTTCGTGTTAGGAATTAAGCCTTGAGCGGACAACGTGTAGGATACGTACGCGTATCATCTGAAGACCAAAATCCAGACCGTCAATTAGATGCAATATCTGTAGATCGTATCTTTATCGATCACGCTTCCGGAAAATCTAAAGAGCGTCCAGAGCTGCTGAAATGCTTAGAGTACATACGCGAAGGTGACACTCTTATCGTCCATTCAATGGATCGCTTGGCACGCAATCTTGATGATCTACGATCCATCGTCAATCAACTCACGGAGGATGGTATTCGAGTTGAGTTTATCAAAGAAGCACTTATCTTCACCGGTGAAGATTCTCCAATGTCCACCCTGCTACTGTCCGTAATGGGTGCATTTGCTGAATTTGAACGTTCACTGATCCGGGAACGGCAGCGTGAGGGAATAGCATTGGCAAAAAAAAGAGGGGCTTACAAAGGGCGGAAACCAAGCCTGTCCGACGAACAAGTTACAAAGATTCGCGAAATGGTATCAATGGGCGTTGCCAAAGCAAAACTTGCCAGAGACTTCGGTGTTAGCCGTCAAACGATACACGGTGTGGTTGGGAAATTAGTCTAGTTATAGAAATTTATAAACGAATATTAGATTGTACATATGCTTTAATTTTGGAGAAAATATTTGTTTGACGAGAACACTTGACGACTATTTTCAATCTCACTGTACTCCTTACTAGCTGCTCGTCTATATTGCTCAAGAGCCTCGTGAATTTCGTCATGTCGTATCATTATTTCATCTTTGGAGATATTTTGGAGCATTTTATAGTAATCAGATGATTTTAGCAAAAATATTTTTCCAATCTTTTTAGCAATTTTTAGATTTTTTGTTTGTAGGGTAAAGATAAACTGACGATTTGAATTTGGAATTTTGCGGGCGAACTTGTAGTAACCTAATTTTGAGCGAAAAACATACTTCATTTTGACCCCTTAAGTTGTCGAAAAAGTTGTTTAAATCAAACCGAAAAGTTGTCTTTTTTTGAAAAATATGAAAAATTTAAGAAAAAATGAAGGTTTAGGTCCCGTAAAATAGGGCTTTTGAAGTCTTTCGTGGTACCAGTGGGCGGACTCGAACCGCCACGCATCGCTGCACCGGATTTTGAATCCGGCGTGTCTACCATTTCACCACACTGGCATGTGTTTGAAGAGAGGAATTATATGTACTCTTTACTTAAACTATCGTAAAACAAGATTAAGGCATCTTCTTTCTGGAAATATAGTTATAATTTTCAAAAAGGAACTTATGTTGAAATTCTCGTTGTTCTTCATTTTTATCGTTTTAGTCTTTACGGGTTGTGCTCCAACGCCAATTCCTCCTCTAACTACAAAAGCATGTATTGATGCGGAAAAGCTAAATACGTATGGATTTAACCATTTGGAACAGGTGGCTAAAACATTGAGGGAAGAGAAGCAAAATGCCAAATTATTCGAAATTAGTATGTTTTTATTAAACAAGACGGTCAATGAACATACTGAAATGTTAAAATCAAGTGCGCAAATTAGTAATGTTGCTCGATTTTTACCAATCCCTTATGCTGGGGAAGTTTGTACTGCAACAAAACTTATCTCTAAAACAGCCTTAAATCTTGGGCTTACAGCCACGGCATTTAATGAATACAAAGCCAGTTCAAATACATTTTTAGAGGAATTTGACAAACTTAATCGTACTACAGTCACATCAGCCGATATTTCGAAATTAGCCGTCTATGGGGATACAAAGTTACTAAATGATGCTAGAAATCTGGAACTTTCACTAAAAGAGATCTCTGCGTCTACCGCTACGGTGGCATCTACCATGCAAAGCATTATGGACACGCTAGAAACGACCAATGGATACATGAGTCAAGTGAAAAATTATGTTGGTTTTAAAAATGAAGTAAGTGTTGAAGACAAAAGCAAGTGGGTGAAAAATCGCAGCTCTACGGCAATCGCACTAACACAGTTAAATGAAAAAATCGGATTGCTGGAAAAAAGTGGTAAGGCGTATCGATACAATATCGCCAAAGCTCGTGTGTTTTCGGAGTTGGCGCTAGAGTTAGGCAAATAAGAATGATGCCTGTAAATCGATTTTTTAAAGGATGTTTATGGAAATGATACTTGGGCTAGGCTTGTTCTTGTATGCCGTAATTTTTGGTGTTTTTATCCTCTGGCTATGGGCACTGATAGATATTATTACTTCTAAATTTGAAGAGGGCTTGACACAAGTAGTCTGGTTGCTGGTGGTTTTCTTTTTGCCCTTTTTAGGGGTAATTCTCTATTTGTTGATTGGAAAATCAATGAAAAAAGTTGCCGATAGTGTAACGGAAGATTTGAATCAAAAATATGATCATTTGTCCAAGATAAAAGAACTTTTGGACAATGGGGCAATTTCTCAAGAAGAGTTTGATACCGAAAAAGAAAAAATTTTAAATCAGGGAACTAAATGAATCAACAGATCCATTATGTGCAGGCTTTTTACAATCAAACTATTGAGTTTTTAGCCAATTACAGTTTTCAAATCATTGGTGCAGTAATCATTACGGCTATTGGATGGTTTCTTTCTAAATATATTTACAACGTACTGATTAAATTTTTCTCTAATCATAATTTTGACGTTACTTTGGGAAAATTTGCTGCCAATGCTGTGCGTATCTTGGTATTTGGAGCAATGATTGTTGTTGCTATCGGTAAGCTGGGGATTTCAATTGCACCTTTTATTGCGGCTGTCGGTGCAATATTTTTGACGGCCGGTTTGGCGATTCAGGGCAGCGTTGCCAATTT
>JAUPLR010000130.1 GCA_030836825.1 Campylobacterota bacterium | reverse complement strand
TAACACAGAGGTGTATCATATTGGAGCAAGTCTCAAAGATTTGGGCAAAAAATGGTTTGCGTTTTCAAAATTTGATGTGGCTGCATTGGATATTTTAGTAAGGTTAAAATGAAAAAAATAATTTTATGTGACATAGGCAATACAACGGCAGATATTTATGAAAATGGTATATGCCAAAAAGTGATACTGTCGGAATTTAAACCCGAATTACTCATGGGGGAAGTATGGTATATCAGCGTCAATAGTGTCCTCTCCGAAAGACTTGAAGTCCTCCAAAACTGGCACAATTGTGCAACGCTTGTCGACTTGGAAAAATATTACCCTACAATGGGAATAGATCGGATTATGGTGTGTGAAGCAATCGATAACGGGGTGATTGTGGATGCAGGAAGCGCCGTTACGGTTGATGTAATGCGCGAGTGACACTATGAGGGTGGTTTTATCGCGCTAGGGCTTCGCAGTGTGCAAGAGGCCTATGCAAAATTATCACCAGCATTGGCTTGGCCATTTAACTTTGAGGTTGATTTGACTATAATGGCGAAAAATACCCCTGATGCTATTACGATAGGCTATCTGGCACCTTTGATCGATAAAATCAAAAGTTTAGGAAGTCCTATTATCGTAACGGGTGGTGATTCAAAAGTGTTTTCCTCTTTTTTGGGTGATTCAATTGTGGATAACCATTTGGTTTTTAAAGGGATGAAAAAGCTCATTGAAGAAGGACAATCATGCTAAGTGTAGCACTGCCAAAAGGGCGAATCGCCGAAGATACGTTAGAAATTTTTGAATCAATATTTGGAAGCTCTTTTAAATTTGATGATCGAAAATTAATATTAGAAACGGAAAATTTTAAGTTCCTACTCGTTCGAAACCAAGACGTAGCAACCTATGTCTATCATCAAGCGGCAGATATTGGTGTGGTAGGGCTTGATACACTTGAGGAACAAGGATTGGATGTTATCCGTCTGCTTGATCTTCAGAAAGGTAAATGCCGCGTTGCTATAGGAATGCGCGCAGGGGAACGTCCTGATTTCACAAAATCAGAGATTAAAGTGGCTACAAAAATGGTGAATATTACCAAGCGCTATTTTGCTGAGCGGGCAATTG
Source organism: Campylobacterota bacterium (assembly GCA_030836825.1). Taxonomy (GTDB): domain Bacteria; phylum Campylobacterota; class Campylobacteria; order Campylobacterales; family Sulfurimonadaceae; genus Sulfuricurvum. The sequence goes on along the minus strand of JAUPLR010000130.1, from coordinate 14,204 downwards.
CGGCGGATATTATCAAACTCTATGGTTCCATTGAACTCGCACCACTCGTAGGGCTTGCCGATATGATTGTTGATGTGGTTGACACCGGTGCTACAATGAAACAAAATGGATTGGAAGTTGTCGAAACGATTATGGAATCAACAACCCATCTTATCGCGAACAAGAACAGTTTCTTTGAAAAAAAAGGTGAAATCTTGGATCTATACGGAAAAATAAATCATTTATTGTATCCGCTGTAATTCACAATTTGTTAACAATCTTGCTCTATAATGCGCAATCATAAATAAGAGGATATAGACAATGTCAAAACAGACTATTTCATACGTACTAACAGCAATGATTTTAGGAAGCACTGCTTTAAGTGCAGAGAGTTTTTCAATAACAGAATACGTCAATGTTACCAGCAGCGTCCCTGCGTATGCGACATTAAATGAAGATGTTCCCTCTGAGCGTTGTCAAGACGTCAGAGAAGAAATTGGCAACGGTACTCAAAATGCCGATGTTGTAGGGGCGGTTGCCGGTGGAGCGCTTGGCGGTGTGTTAGGACATCAAGTGGGAGGAGGCAAAGGTAAAACAGCTGCAACGGTTGGTGGTGCAATTATCGGTGTACTTGCGGGTCAGAATATTGGCAGTAAATACAATACGCCGCAAAATAATTCGTATCGTATTGTGCGTAAATGCGAAACTGTATACTCGACTAAAACTCGTCAAGTGGTTAGCGGTTATACCAATGTTGCTAAAATAAAAGGGCAAGAAATTCGCGTTGAAAGCGATCATCCTCTTAAGAAAATTCCTGTTACCGTTACGTACAGCTACTAAATCTTCAGTGCCCTATTTTTGGGGCAATCTTCCTTTATTTATCCCTCTTTTAGCCATTTTTCGTTAGAATTGCCCTTGTATTATTGAAACTTTTCAGGAGATTCCATGGCACTTAAAGTAGCAATCAACGGAACAGGGCGCATAGGCCTTATTGTAGCAAAAATAATTGCAGAGCGTGACGACATAGAGCTAGTAGCCCTTAACACGACTTCAAAGCCTGAGATGCTTGAGTATTTATTGAAATTTGACAGTGTTCATCGCGGGATTGACGCAAAAGTGGTGGACGAGAACACCATAGCGATTGGTGGAAAAAATGTGCGTATGTTTCGTGAACGTGATGCAGAGAAGGTTGACTTTGGGAGTGCAGGGGCCCAAGTGGTTATCGAATGTACGGGGGTGTTTTTGGATCAAGAGAGTTGTCAAAAACATCTTAAAAATGGCGTACGAAAAGTAGTCATATCAGCCCCTGCAAAAGACGATACTCCTATGTACGTTATTGGTGTTAATTCACATGAATATAAGGGTGAATCTATTATTTCAAATGCGAGTTGCACAACCAACTGTTTGGGCCCTGTTTGTAAAGTATTGGATGACGCATTCGGAATTGAAAATGCCCTGATGACGACGATTCATTCGTATACCAACGATCAAAATATTTTGGATGTTAAACATGCAAAAGATCCACGCCGTGCTCGTGCAGCAGCGCTTAATATGATTCCTACATCAACGGGTGCTGCAAAAGCGATTGGCAAAGTAATGCCTCATTTGCAAGGAAAACTTAACGGCTACGCCATGCGTGTTCCTACGCCGGATGTCTCTGTTGTAGATTTAACTGCAAACTTATCCAGAAGTGTTACCAAAGAAGAGATACACTCTGCATTTTCAGCGGCCAGCAATGGTGCGTTTAAGGGACTTATAGAAGTAGATAATGACCAACGTGTTTCATGCGATTTTATCGGATCTACGTACAGTGCAACGTATGTTCCGGATATGACCAGTGTCGTTAGCGGCAATACCGTCAAGGTTCTGGCTTGGTATGATAATGAGTGGGGATACAGCAGTCGTCTCGTAGATATGACGGTTTTAATCGGTAACCATTAATATGCCTAGTTTTAAAGGGTATTATGAAACCAAAAATCTAGACCCTTTTACGCTAGAAAAAGCCTATGAAGCACTTAAATATGAGCGTAGCACAATCGGATATTATGATCTTCCAACTTCATCATTAGATCTTTGTGAAGAGATTAAAAGCACGCTTTTAAGTAGCACTGTTTTTTTTAATACCATTGCCATCGTGGGCATTGGCGGCTCTTCTCTGGGGATCAAAGCCATTGACCGTCTATTGAGAGCCTCTACTCCTCATGCCAAAAAAATTATTTATTTTGAAAACTCGGATCCTATTAGCATCGCGTATGAATCTTCCCGTATTGAATTCGCAAAAACACTTTTTGTAGTGATATCAAAATCAGGTGGAACGGTTGAAACTTTGTCAATTTTTAAATACTTGATTCATAAATTTGACATTGATCTGACACATTCTTCTCAGGTAGTTGTTGTCAGTGATGAGGGCTCGATATTAAGTCAATTTGCAGATTATTACCATTTAAAACGTTTTGTAATTCCCTCTAATGTTGGGGGGAGATTTTCAGTCCTAAGTGCGGTTGGCGTGATTCCCTTGGTTTTGGCAGGGTTTCATGTGGAAGGTGTCCTTGAAGGAGCAAAAAGTTTTGCGGATAACTTTTGGGCTAGAAAAGAGGAACATCTCCTCCAAAAAGCGGCATTTTATGTTTCTAATGCCAAAGTGTCTCCCGTAAATGTGTTGTTTTCTTATTCTGACACATTTGAAGAATTTGGCAAATGGGTTGTTCAAATATGGGGAGAATCATTGGGCAAGCGCAATGCACGCGGTGAGCGTGTTGGATTAACGCCTATCTCTCTGATTGGTTCAGTCGATCAACACTCCTTTTTACAGCTGATTATTGAGGGCCCGCTCAATAAAACGGTTACCTTTATGCACATTGAACATTCTCGTGATGAGCTCATGATTCCAGAATTATCGCTCCCCTTTCTGGAAAAATCAGATTTCGTAAACGGAGAGTCTTTTAATACGCTGATTAATGCGCAGTGTCAAGCGACGATGCAAAGTGTTTTGCAAAGCGGTGTCAGCGTAGATGAGATTACATGGGAGTGTATCGACGAATTATCGGTGGGTAAAATGATCATGTATTACGAGTTGTTGACATCGGCGGCAGGGGCTCTCTTTGAGATCAACACTTATGACCAACCGGGCGTAGAACATGGAAAAAAAATATTAGAGAGCTACTTTACCAATAAGTAGCAATTTATATTATCCTAAAAGCCACATACGATGGCGTTTGCCTTTGATATTTGACCGACTAAGCGTGTTATAACTTTTTTCACAAATGTCTCTGGGCAGTGCAACATAGCTCAGATGATCGAGCTGGTCGATTTTTCCAATATCGTCTTTGGTAAGATGGCATTCATGGATCAGAGCACCTACAATATCCCCCGCCCGAAGTTTTTCTTTCTTACCGGCATCGATGCAAATGGACCGCATTTTCGTCGTAACGTCTTGATGGTTTTTAAGCGACGGTAACTCTATGAGTTCAATGCCTCGATCAAGTCCCTGAAAGGCTTCGGTTTGATGAGGGTTTACGAGGGTAATGGCTAAACCATTCATCCCCGCACGTCCTGTACGTCCTATGCGGTGGATATAGCGATCGAGTTGTTGTGGGACATCGTAGTTGATAATCGCATCCAGACCTTGTATGTCTATACCGCGACCTGCGACATCTGTCGCTACCAAAAAAGGTGCACTTGCGTTACGAAATTGGATGATGGTCTCGTTACGGTCAAATTGTTCCATATCACCGTGCAAGGCTAAGGCATGGATTCCTGAGTATTTTAGCGTTTCACACAGTTCGGATGCAGCCACTTTGGTGTTACAAAAAATAATGGCATTGGTAACATTGTGATGGTGAACTAAGGTATTTAAGGCGGTTGCTTTGTCGGTTACTCGGTAGGCTACTTCCGTAATCGATGGCTTGGATTCAGTACTCTGCGCTTTTATGAAAGTAGCGTCTTGAGTGAGTTTTGAGGAGAGCTCTCGTATCGAATCTGGATAAGTAGCTGAAAACAACAAAGTTTGCTTTGGGGAAGGCAAATAGGCAAAAATGGCTTCAATGTCATCGATAAATCCCATATCGACCATTTGGTCTGCTTCATCCAAAACGGCTATTTTGCACGACTTTAAATCGAGATTGTCTAAGCTCAAGAGCTTAAGAACACGTCCGGGAGTTCCAACGATAATGTGTGCACCGTGAGTGAGAGAATGGCGCTGAGCTTTCATAGGAACACCACCGCATAGAGTAAGAAGTTTTATATTTCCTATTTCAGAAGCACACGAGCGTATCACGTTGGCAACTTGTTCAGCCAGTTCTCGTGTTGGACATAAAACGAGGGATTGGGCAGCAAAAAAACGTGGATTGACGTTTTGTAAAATACCCAACGCAAAGGCCAATGTTTTTCCGCTTCCTGTTGATGCTTGCGCAATAATGTCCTTTCCGTTTAGGATGAGGGGTAAGGACTCTTTCTGAATAGGGGTCATCGTGGTAAAACTTAAACGCTCTAAAGCGGTTTGCAGCGGTGCATGTAACGATATGGATTTAAAAGAGGACATTGTGTCGCTTTGGTATGTAGATGTGCAATTATAGCACACCCCGCCAAGGGAAGGTGAGAAGTGAGCGGTTTTAGACGGGTTTGATGGTAACGCCGTATTTGTCCTGAGCGATATCACGTGCTTCGAGTTTGTAATTATTGATTTCGTTAAAGTTAAGATATTTATAAACAGTACTTTCTTTTCCAGCGAGTTTTTCAGGAACGATACTCATGTATTCGGCAACTGTTGGGATGCGTCCAAGCTTTGAACATACACTTGCCAGTTCGGCACTTCCAAGATAAACTTGTGTCCCACGTCCGAGACGGTTATCAAAGTTACGTGTAGAGGTAGAGAATACCGTTGACCCTTCACGTGAACTTGCTTGGTTACCCATGCACAGTGAACATCCCGGTACTTCTGTTTGGGCTTCGATCGCTTTGTAAACGTCATAGTACCCTTCGTTGATGAGTTGTTGCTCATCCATACGTGTCGGTGGTACAATCCAGAATTTTTCAACGGCAATTTTGCCTTCGCCGCGCATCACTTCACCTGCGGCACGATAGTGACCGATGTTTGTCATACAGCTTCCGAGGAATACTTCGTTGATTTCAGTACCGGCAACGTCGCTTAGCAATTTAACGTTATCCGGATCGTTTGGACACGCCAAAATCGGCTCTTTGATTTCATTTAAATCGATTTCGATGATAGCGGCATACTCAGCATCCGCATCGGCTGACATCAAGGTAGGAGCGGCCAACCACTCTTTCATTTTATCGGCACGGCGTTGGAGTGTACGTGCGTCTTCGTAACCGTCTGCAATCATCGCTTCGATCAGCGCAACATTTGATTTTAGGTATTCGATCACAGGCTCTTTATTGAGATGAACCGTACAGGCTGCGGCAGAACGCTCAGCAGAGGCATCGCTGAGTTCAAAGGCTTGCTCAACTTTCATATTTGGAAGACCTTCGATTTCCAAAACACGTCCGTTGAAAATGTTTTTCTTCCCTTTCTTTTCAACCGTCAAAAGACCTTGTTGAATTGCATAATAAGGGATTGCATTAACGAGATCGCGAAGCGTGATACCCGGCTGCATTTCACCTTTGAAGCGTACCAAAACCGATTCCGGCATTTCAAGAGGCATTGCCCCTGTAACGGCTGCAAATGCGACAAGACCAGAACCTGCTGGGAAACTTACACCGATAGGGAAACGTGTATGACTGTCTCCACCCGTACCTACGGTATCAGGAAGAACCATACGATTCAACCAGCTGTGAATAACGCCATCCGCAGGACGAAGCGCAACACCGCTGCGCGTACTGATAAATGCAGGCAAGGTAGCGTGTAATTTTACGTCAGACGGTTTAGGATAGGCCGCTGTGTGACAGAAAGATTGCAATACGAAATCAGCAGAAAAACCAAGCGCTGACAGCTCTTTGATTTCGTCACGCGTCATTGGTCCCGTCGTATCTTGGCTACCAACGGTAGAGGTATGAGGTTCACAATACATACCAGGACGTACACCCTCTAGCCCACATGCTTTACCCACTATTTTTTGTGCAAGCGTATACCCTTTGCCCGTATCTGAGGGCTGGATAGGTTTTGCAAAAATAGTTTCTGCGGGCATTGCTAGAGCAGCACGTGCTTTGTTCGTCAAACCACGACCAATAATAACCGGAATACGTCCGCCTGCACGAACTTCATCCTCGATTGTATTAGGACGAAGACTAAAAGTAGCGATAACATTACCGTCTTTTGTAATCGTTCCAGCGCTGATGTCGATGTTTAATACGTCGCCCGTTTCCATTTTACTAACATCGGCTTCAATGGGGAGTGCACCGGAATCTTCACAGGTAGCAAAGAAAATAGGAGCGATAATGCTCCCAATAACAACACCGCCGGTGCGCTTGTTAGGGATACCGGGAATATCATCTCCCATGTGCCATTGAACGGAATTTGCAGCAGATTTACGGCTTGAACCCGTACCTACAACGTCACCGACATAGGCGATTTGCATGCCCATTTTTTTAAGTTCAGCAATTTTTGCAAGACCTTCAGGCATTTTTGCTTGTAGCATCGTGGTTGCGTGCAATGGAATATCAGAACGGGTAAATGCGGCACTTGCCGGTGAAAGGTCATCGGTATTGGTTTCACCGGGGAACTTAAAGACAACAACGCTGAACTTTTCTGCCATAAGAGGTTTGGAAGTAAACCACTCAGCATTCGCCCAGCTAACCAATACTTCTTTAGCATAGGTGTTCGTCTTGGCCAGTTCGACAACGTCATTGAATGCATCATAGACAAGAAGCGTATGCTTTAGCTCGTTTGCCGCATCAGCTGCTACGGATTCAATGCTAAGTGCGTCAATTAGTGGTTTAACGTTGTACCCGCCTACCATTTTTCCGAGAATTTTTAGTGCTGCTTTTTTATGATCAACACTGTTGATATCGTTTGAATCGGCTAAGAATGCTTTTTCATTGCCTTGTACCACTTCATGTAAAAAAGCAGCTTTTACTTGTGCAGCATCATCGACACCTGGATTGACACGCTGGGCAAGCATATCAAGTAACTCATTATTTTTGCTTTTTTCAAGCTTGATTAACTCTACAAGAGCCGTTACATCATCCTTTGAAAGTGGGAGAGGGGGGATCCCCTGTGTTTCACGCTCAGCGGCGTGTGCTTTATAATCGTCTAAAAAAGCCATGGTGACTCCTGCTCTCAAAATTTTGCACGATTATAGCAGAAGAGAAAGGAGATGTCTGAACAGTGTTACAATAATAAACACAAATCAGACCGAATTTTACTTACTATGAGTATTATTGAAACAGATAGATTTAGTTAACAATAATTTCACGATTACCTTTTGAATTAGGCGACGACAAGATGCCGTTTTGTTCCAGTTGTTCGATCAAACGGGCGGAACGGTTATAGCCAATTTGAAGGCGACGTTGCAGATAACTTATCGATGTTTTTTGCTCCGTTAGAATAATATTCATGGCTTCCTCATAGAGTTCATCAATGGGTTCATTATCATTACGATCGGTAGTGCTTTTTGAAACTTCTTCTTTATCGAGCAAAAAACGGTTGTCGTACTCAGGGGCACGTTGCGCTTTTAGAAAATCTACGATTTTTTCGATTTCTCCTTCGGTGCTCCAAGGTGCATGCAAACGTACAAGTCCGCTCATCCCTGGAGGGGTGAAGAGCATATCCCCACGACCCAACAAAGATTCAGCACCCATTCCATCAAGGATAATCTTACTGTCGATTTTCTGACCTACTTTGTAGCTAATGCGTGAGGGAAGATTTGCTTTGATGAGTCCCGTCACAACATCCACACTTGGACGCTGTGTGGCCACAATGAGATGTATACCGCTTGCCCGTGCCATTTGAGCAAGTCGAGCGATAGAATATTCTACATCTTTGCCGCTGGTCATCATCAAGTCTGCTAATTCATCTATAATTACGACAATATAAGGGAGAGGAAGATGCCCTTCGCTTTTTGCTTTTTCATTAAAATTTTCGATGTTTTTAGTACGTGTTTCACTCATGAGTTGATAGCGGCGTTCCATTTCAGAAACCATATTGTTAAGAGCAGAAATAGCCTCTTTTGGCTTTGTAATAACAGGAGTAAGAAGATGAGGAATATCATTATAGACTGAGAATTCAAGCATTTTTGGGTCTATCATTAATAATCGTAACTGATCGGGTGAGTTTTTGTACAATAAGCTCAAGATCATGGCATTGATACCAACGCTTTTGCCGCTCCCCGTAGTTCCCGCGATAAGAAGATGGGGCAGTTTTTTAAGATCCGTAATAAAGGGGTTACCCACTATATCTTTCCCCAAAACAAGAGTCAGGGGAGAGGAGGCTTCTTGAAAAAGTTTGCTTTCAAAAATGTCTCTAAGATAGATCGTCTCTACCGTTTTGTTGGGGATCTCAATACCAACAACGTCTTTTCCGGGAATAGGAGCTTGGATACGTATGGTTTGGGCTTTTAAGGCCATGGCTAAATCATCTTGCAAACCTAAGATTTTTGAGACTTTGATATTTGCCGCCGGTTTGAATTCAAAGGTAGAAACGACAGGACCGGCATAGGTACGAACAACATCCCCCTCGATATTAAAATGAGAGAGCTTGTCAATTAAGTCACGAATTTTATCATCGAGTTCTGCTTCATTTACACTGTTTTGTTTTTTCGGGGGATGTTGTAAAAAGTCGGTTGGCGGAAGCTTAAAATTTTTTGGTTTTTCACTGATACCACGATCAATTTGATCCAGTAGTATTTTATTTTCTTCCAGTTCTTCAACCACGAGAGCATGCTGCTGCTTGCTCTCTTTTACTTTTTTTGCCATTGAAAGTATGGTAGATTCTTTTGGAGTATTTTGTATTTCAGGTTCCTCTTCACAGCATTGTGTTTGTTCAATTGGCGAATACGGTGAATCTTCAACGAATGTTTCTTCTTTTTCTATGAAGGTAGGCAAGGGTGTTTGCATAGGGCAAGATTCAGTAGGAGCCAGAGGAGAGGAAACGGTATTAAAATTTGTATACGTATCTTCATCATCAATATCCAATGAACTTGGTGTCGTACTGTCATTCGTAGCACGTTTCATATTTGACAGCGGTTTATCCATAAATTCTTTGAAAGGGTACACAAGTTCTGAGAGTGTTTGTTCCAATATAATAATCATGGAAACGGCTATGAGCATGAGCCAGATGACCCATAATCCAAAATCTCCAACATAAACACCAATAAAATCAGTGATAACTCCACCGAAGGCACCTCGATATTCCCCCTCCACAACCATGGCCTGAAAAAAGGTAAGCGAAAACAACAGCAGGGTAAAAACGCCCCCAATTTCTACACGCCGCTTGGCATCCGTATGCCCTTTGTAAAAGTAAAAAAGCGGCACCATCAAAAGCAAAAGGTAGGTATAGGCTACGTATCCAAAAAGATAGACATTGCCTTGAGCAAAACCCGCGCCAAAAGCTCCTATAATACTTGCATCACCGATAATAGTGGCAAGTCCTAAATAAAATAGTATTCCAAAACTGCCGATAAAAAGTACATCACGTAAAATGGGAAATCCTTGAAAAAGTTAAAGTAGCCCGATTATAGCAAAAATGGGGTGAACGAAGCATAATATTGCAATATGCTATAAATAATTCACCAAAGAAAGCTTAGAAACTTTTGAAATATTGGAGAGTAAAGCCTGATAATTGAGACTTAATTGCTGCATTTTTAATGTTGCTTCTGCGATATCGGTATCGATGACATCCGATCGAAGCGTTTTAGTACTGACAATTAATAAATCAGCGCGGTTTACCGTTAAATCAAGAACTTGAGAATACGAACCTGCTTCTGTTTGTGTACGAGAAACGTGTTCAGTCAATAAGTCAAGCATATGAATAGAATTCTGAACACCAACATTTCTTGGATCCAAGGAATCCATTCCATTTGGGCGCTTTTTTCCCTGTTCAACAGATTGAATCATGCTCTCTATCTGAGTAAAAAAATCATTATTAGGGTCACCTATTGTCAGTGCGTTATTGGCATTAAACACCATTGCACTACCACTTGAAACAACATTGACTGCAGCAGGATAAGCGCCCGATGCATTATCATACATCGCTATGGATGCTGGCGTGCTTGGATTAAATTTATCTTTAAAGACGATGTGCCCTGTTGCATCAAGATTTACGGAGCCTAAAGAGTTGGCATCATTAATTGCTTGTGTGTACGTTAATGAAGACAAGGCAACCGGGAGTTTGTTGGTAGTTGCCATGTTTAAGACATCCATGAGTTGCCTATAGGTAACGCTTTCAGCTGCCGTGGCACTGCCTGTCGCATCCTCTAAATTAAAAACTCCCGCGGCAACGCCTTGAGCATTGTTAATGGTAACCGTGCTGCCAGCACTCAATAAATTGACCTCTAGATCAAAGGCATTGCCATTGACATCATTCCCCTGCAATTTTATGACCGAGCCATTTAAGCTGATGCCGGACCCAACATCGGTCAACAGCGTTGATTCAGTAGCATAACTATTATCTAATTTTACAATCTGGGAGACATTGGATACGAGTTTTGAGCCCTCTGATTTAAACAGCGCTTTGTCATATTGCAATGAACCAAGATTATAAGAGTTGTTGGAAAGTCCGGAGATTGCACCGTTGTCCGTTCCGCTAATAACAATGTCCTCTCCCGTATTGGAATTTAAAACAATTTGACCAGCCGCATTATGGGTAGCTACAACGCCGGTAACTCTTGATTTTGCATTGATAGCATCCAACAAGGCATCATTGGTATCCCCCGCTAACACGGCGACAGCACCGATGTCTTGACCATTGATAACCACTCCGCCGACCGGCAAAGCACCACCTGCAGGCACAGCACCCGTTGCATAATTATTTCCGCTTTTTATAAATTCTTTAAGAAAAAGTCCCGGAGCGGTAATAGCCGCCGTTTGAAAATCGGTTGTTCCGATTCCCAAAGAATCTATATTACTGACATCAGCCGTATCTACCCCTGCAGGATCAAAATCAATAGCGCCCACTATATGAAAGTCCAGCTTGCTCGAGCCCTTTTGATTATCCGTAATCTCAATTTGACCATGCGCATTCATTGTGACATTGACATTATCAGCGGATGGATTAAGTTGATTAACGTCATAAGCAAGTGCGATTTTATTCATTAGATTGTCAACCGTATCCGTCATCGTCATTCCAATCTTAGACTTGAACGATGTTCCATCGGAACGGGTCCCTTGCAAATAGAAAAAGGCTGTCTTAGCAACGTCATTGGTTGCGCTACTATCCGTATCCCCCATCAAATCGCGTATCGTGTTCGACCCTGATACGTAGGTCTCTTTTGCAAGACTTCGACTAATACTGGGATCTTGCATAATATCCGGATAGAGATCTGTCAAACTTGCTTGACTAACGTTGGTAGTAATACTTCTTTGTACGCTATTTTCCTGACCCAAGAACAATTGCGTTCCGCTAATGTTATACTTCTGTTGTATGCCAGAACCCAAGAACGCATAGATGTCTTTATCATTACCTTGATAATTACCGTTTGCATCGATCGGTTTCGTGCTCGTAGAGGTGCCTGAAAATATATATTGTCCATTTATTGATGTATTGGCAAGTGATTTAAGATGATCTTGTATGCCTCTGAGTTCTTTTGCGATTGCTTGTAGACTGGCATCCGACTGGCTGTCATTGGCCGCACTAATCATCTTAACTTTCATGGACTCGAGCGTTTTGACTATTTCACCAACAGCCGTATCGGTTTGGGTAGATAATTTATAGGCACTTTGAGCACTGGTCTTCGCTTGATTCAGAGTTGCTATCTCATCATCAAGTCGTAATGTATCGGCAAAAATACCAGGATTTTCATGCGAATACTGGATTTTAAGCCCTGAGGATATTTGTTTGTTGACATCGAATAATTGCCGATTTAATTTGTTGTTTTCACCGTAAATATTATTATAGAATGAAGCCGCTGTAACTCTCACGTCAAATCCTTTTGTGTAAGTTGTTATACCAAAGCAAATAAAGTTCCATATGCTATATCGGCAAACAGCTGCTTCAATTTAAAGACGGAATGACCCCCGTGTTGGCTAAAATATTCAAAATAGACGCCTAACATGCAATCGCTCAACCTAGGCTCAAAAATCTAGGCTGATTTTTCTAAGATTTCGGGTTTAGATTTGCAAGTGGCTCTATTTTTTACTGTTTTGATCCATATACTCTTCAACCATATCATCCAACTCCACAAACAATCTTTCTGATGATTTTTCCATCTGAGTGAAGTTGTCATAGATTATTTTTGGATTTTCACCTTTTAATACAGTATTGCTCTTAATAAATTCTTTGTTTTTCAGAACTGCTTCATGCACTTTCGCATGGTCTCCATCCATCTCTTTAAATGATTTATAGTGACCAAACTTCTCCTGTCCTGCACCTAAATACCATTTGCCCATACGACAATTTTTATGATCCGCAAATGTTTTCTCTGCGTTAGAGCTTAGCACAGCAGAGTAGGCAGTTGATTTAAAAATAATATGGTCGACTTTTACAAGTGTGGTAAAGAGTTTTGTGTTGATTTTTGTAGCAACTTCTGATGATTTGTTGGCGTATGAGTTTAACTCTTCAAATGTTTTTTGAAATTCCAAAATAACATCATTTGACTCTGTGCCAATTTCAGAGATTTTATCTGATGAACTTCTCATATCGTTTGTTTCTTGTTGAAGCGTTGAGATGTTTATCTCTATTTCTTGGGTTGCTTTTTGTGTTCTTTCAGCAAGCTTACGCACCTCATCGGCTACAACCGCGAAACCTCTTCCGTGTTCTCCGGCTCTTGCTGCTTCTATAGCTGCATTTAGAGCAAGAAGGTTTGTCTGGTCTGCAATATCTTTGATAAGTCCGACTACATTGGAGATATCACGGGATCGTTGCTCTAAGTTTACGATTGTATCATGGGAAGATGATATAGAATCAAGAAGGAATCCTAATTTTTCACTTATTTCTGAAACACTCTCTAAGCTTTTTGCAGATAATTCAGCTGTTTTATGTGACACTTGTGTAATTTCATCTGAGCCATTCTGACAAACCATAATATCTTTTTGAATAACGGTAAGGCCGCCGCTCACACCGCCGCCGAGTTGTGCAAGCTCATCAGAGAGTTTACTTTTGATGCGTGTTTCATATCCCATAGCGATAGAAGAGATAGCAAGTTTGAGTTTTTCCGAAGTTGTGCGAAATGCTCCGTGCAAACCCTGTGGATTTGTTGTTCTGTATGTTTTGCCAGATGCAGCACTCTCTATGGATGTCTCAACATCTCTCATAAATGCTTCAAGTTGGTCAAGAACATCATTGATTGTCCATGCAAACGCAGACTCTTTTGAGTTGTCATTTGGTATGCCTGTAACTCTTCCGCTAAGCTTTCCGTTTGCAGCATCTTTCAATACAGAAATAATTACATCCTGAATTTGAGTGTGTTTTTGTTTTTTTTTATTGATTTTGAAGAGAGATAATAAGCTCATCGTAACCTACTCCTTTTTCTGCTAGAATATTTATTAAAACTTTAAATGAAGCATCAACCCCGCTGCTTTTTTCTACTTCAAGCATCTTTTTGTATAAAGGTATGATGACATCAAGAGCTTTTTGATTTGGTTTTCTTCTAACCGAATAGTAGTCAACTATATCGCCTCTATCATCAAGAGTTGCGGTTATGTTTGCATAAACCCAATAATCATTGCCATTTTTGCCCCTGTTAATTACATACGCAAAAACCTCTTGTTTTTTTGGTATCATCTCCCAAAGGTATTTAAAAACCGCTTTTGGCATATCAGGGTGCCTTATAATGCTGTGAGCTTTGCCAAGAAGTTCTTCCTCTGTATATTCAGCCATATCCATAAAGATTTGATTGCAGTACGTTATCCGACCTTTTAAATCCGTTTTTGATACTATAAAATCTTCATCACTCATTATTTTTAACATTTGAATTCCCTCTTTTTAGCCCTCTTTTAAGAACGATAGTGTACCATAACCTTACCGTCATGATTGCGTATTTGGTACGCTATTCACCTGCTTCAAATGATACTTCATTACTCGTTTGCATAATTTATTTCTTAAATGTAACCTAATTTTAAAGCTTTTTAACCATATTATGGGTAAAATGAGGATATTTGATTCCCCTTTAAACTAG
>JAUPLR010000129.1 GCA_030836825.1 Campylobacterota bacterium | reverse complement strand
GGACCCACAGCGATTCCCATGCGTTTAGCCTCACGGACGAAATCCCAAACGATCAGCATATAGCCCGGAAATTTCATTTGATTGATGACCCCTATCTCAAATTCGAGGCGATCACGGTACTCTTGATAACGCTCTTTTGGAACGTGTTTGAGTCGCTCTTCCAAACCGACACGGCAACGGTGGATAAAATACTCAGCGTCTTCTTCGATAACCAATCCCTCTTCGAGGGCATATTCGGTCGTAAATTTAAAATTGGGAGGGGTAGGATTGCCCAGATTGAGTTCCAACTGACACTTATCAACAATCTCTTGCGTGTTGTAGAGCGCTTCAGGAATATCCGCAAACAATAACGCCATCTGCTCAGGTGATTTGACGTAAAATTCATGAACCGAGTGACGCATCCGCTTGGGATCATCGTAGAGTTTATTCATCCCGATGCACATAAACGCTTCGTGGTACTGCGCATCTCCGGGGAACGTGTAGTGCGTGTCATTGGTCGCGATGAGCTTAATCCCCGTCTCTTGCGAAATACGAATCACCTGCTCATCGATAAAGAGCTGATCCGCAATCCCATGACGCATGATCTCGAGGTAAAAATCATCCCCAAACATCGCTTTGTATTCCAACGCAATACGTTTGGCTTCATCGTATCCAAGCGCGCCATTTTTAACATTTCGCTCGCTGTTGAGATTAAGGTGCCAGTTTACTTCCCCCTGCAAGCACGCAGAAGTACAGATGATCCCCTCACAGTTTTCACGAAGGAGCTGTTTATTGATACGGGGAAAATAGTAAAAACCGTTGATGTAGGCCTGAGAGGAGAGATACATGAGGTTTTTATATCCTATCTCATTTTTAGCGAACAAACAAACGTGAAAACGCTGTTTGATGCTTTTGTCCCCCAACTCCTCGCCGTTATGGAGGTACGCTTCCATCCCAATGATTGGTTTAATCCCCGCATCGCGCATCTGATGGTAAAAATCAATCGCTCCAAACATATTCCCGTGATCGCTCATCGCCACCGATGTCATCCCCAGCTCTTTGACCCGCGCCGCCAATACCGAAATTTTGTTGGCACCATCAAGCAAAGAGTATTCGGTATGCAAATGCAGATGGGTAAACACAGGAACGCTCATAAAAAACCTTGAGAAAATATGAAAAGATTATAGTGTTTACGTGATTAAGAACGCATTTAAAAAGAAATGTGATAGAATACCCCAAATGAGTTATTTAGGAGTTGTCATGCGTATCAGTACCAGCCTCCGAGTCGATGCCGAAGCTCGCGATGTCGCCGCTGAAGTGTTCAAACAATACGGTATGAGCATGAGCGACGGTGTCAATCTTTTTTTACACCAAGTCGCTCTGAGCCACAGCATCCCTTTTGAGCTAAAAGTCCCCTCTGCGAAAATGAAAGAAGCCCTCAAAGAGCTTTCAGAGCGCAGGGGAGAAAGTTTCGAAACCCTCGAAGCCCTAAAAGCCGATCTGCTCTCATGAGCTATACTTTATTTCGCACCAGTGCCTTCAAGAAAAGTTTTAAAAAGCTCTCAACATCAGATCAACAAAAAGCCTTTGATGTGATCGAAAAATTAGCCCTCGGTAAAATTTTAGCCCCAAAGTACAAAAATCATTTTTTAGCAGGTGATTTTTTAGGGTGTCAGGAGTGTCATATCAAACCCGATCTATTGCTCATTTACCGAATTTATGACGATATTTTGGAACTGGCACTCGTCGATGTTGGTTCACACTCAAAGCTTTTTGGATAACAACTTATTGAGCCCATCCGCAAACTCTCGGACGGTTTTAGCACCGATGGCTGAAGGACCTCCCGTGATCTCTCCGCAGTTGCGCAACTCTTCCATCAGGTTACGCATAGCAAGCAAATGTTTAATGTTATTTTCATCGTAAATCGTCCCTCTGGGGTCAAGGGCCACAGCACCGATAGTGACAATACGATCCGCAAGGGGAATATCAGCAGTGATGACCAAATCGCAAGACTCACAAAGTTCGGTGATACGATGATCCGCTTCGTCGGGCCCCTGATCCACGACTTGCATAGAGACAAAAGGGACGTTGGGAATGGCAATGTTTTTATTGGCTACGAAGATGGTGCTGATGTGACGCTTGAGTACCGCGCGCATTAACACTTCTTTGAGTGCGTTGGGAAACGCATCGGCATCAACGAGAATTTTCATAACTTACAGTAACTCGATGCCAAATCGTCTCAAAATCACGGCGGTGAGGATAAAACACGCAATCGTAATCAGTGCGGAAACTCCCATTGTAGACCAGAATCCAATTCTTTTCAACAGCAAGGGAAATGTTAAAAACATGGGCAATGTCGGTACGGAATACCAAAAAACGTACACAACGTAACTGCCCATTTTCTGCGTCGGTTGACCTTCCATATACATCCAAACCAAAACCGTAAACGTCACTAACGGCAAAGCGGTAATCAATCCACCCAGCTTGTCACTGCGTTTTGCAACTTCGGAGATAGTGACAATAAGTCCTGCTGTGAGTAAATATTTAACGATCAACCAAGACATTAGCGCCCTCTACCGCTGCCTTCGCGACGCTGGCTGTTGCTGCGCCCTTCGTTGCGGCTTCCTTCGTGTCTACGGGTTGAACTGTCGCGCTTTTGTCCTTGCGGTTTACCGCTAGGTGAGTGTCCGCCGCCGTTTCCACGTCCACCGCCTCCTCCGCCGCGCCCTTGCATGATCGGCATCGCCATGATGGAGGGATCTGGTTCAAAGCCCGAGATAACCTCACGATCAAGTTTGCGGTTGATCAAGCGTTCAATCCCTTTGAGGTAATCATATTCATCCACACACACGAGAGAAATCGCTTCTCCCTCATTACCCGCACGTCCGGTACGTCCGATACGGTGAACGTAGTCTTCGGCGATGTTTGGCAGTTCGAGATTGACAACGTGTGGAAGCTGATCGATATCAAGACCGCGTGCCGCAATATCGGTAGCCACGAGAATCTTAACCGAGCCATTTTTAAAATCAGCAAGCGCTTTGGTCCGTGCCGCTTGGCTTTTATTACCGTGAATCGCCGCTGCACTCACTCCAATTTTTTGGAGATAATCCGAGAGCTTGTTGGCTTGGTGCTTGGTACGGGTAAAAACCAACACCTGCTCCCACTTGTTTTCTTTGACCAAATGACCGAAAAGGGCGCTTTTTTTGGCGCAATCGACCAAGATGACCTTCTGCGTAACAAGCTCACTGGAGGTATTGCGACGTGCTACTTCAACGATGGCAGGATTGCGTAAAATCGATTCACACAACGTCTTGATCTCATCCGAATAGGTCGCTGAAAAAAGAAGGTTTTGACGTTTTTGCGGCAAGATCGAGATAACACGGCGAATGTCTTTGATAAAACCCATGTCCAGCATACGATCCGCTTCATCCAGAATCAACATCTCTACATGGCGTAAATCAACCGTTCCCTGTGACATATGATCGAGCAATCGTCCTGGAGTCGCGATCAAAATATCAACACCGTTGCGCAATGTGGTAATTTGAGGCTGTATCCCTACGCCGCCAAAAACAACCGCGCTCTTATACGAAAGATATTTACCGTACGTTTTCACACTCTCCCCAACCTGAGCTGCAAGCTCACGTGTCGGTGTTAAAATAAGGACACGGATATGACGAGGACCTTTAACATTTTTAGTTCGTGATAGTATTTCCAACATCGGCAGTGTAAATCCTGCTGTTTTACCCGTACCCGTTTGGGCACCGGCAAGCATATCGCGGCCCTCTAGGATAAACGGGATCGCTTGTGCTTGGACGGGAGATGGAGTCGTGTAACCTTGATCCGTAATTGCTTTTAACAGCGGCTCTGAAAGTTTTAAGTCTGTAAATAACATTAGTAATGTTCCTTTAAATAACTGAAGCGGAGAAAATGTGCAGATACTTTAGTGCCCTATGCAGGCAAGCGTAGCCAAGCAGGGCCTTGCTCTGCTGGCGTTCAAATAGCAGTACGGATTTTTCCGTTTTGATAGCTGCATTATAGCGAAATATCCATAGCATGAAGCATCAGAAGATAACTATGCATCCCTCTCTCCCTAGACTTAGCTGAAATTATCTTGAAAAAGCTGTCTTTGTATCTCTACAACTTTATCCATATTTCGGACTAAAGCATCAACACAATCCTGATCCAGCGTTTCCCCTGCCAATTCTTTAAGCGCACGCACAGCTTTGTCATTATTCCAAGCTTCTTTATAACTTCGTACGCTGGTAAGAGCATCAAACACATCCGCTACAGCGACAATACGGGCCTCCAAAGGGATCTCGCTTCCCTTCATACCACTGGGGTATCCTGTTCCATTAATGGCCTCATGATGATATTCAGCAATATTGCGCAATATACTCACATGTCCAAAATTTATAAGTCCAAAGTTATGGAGAAGATCATCGATCACCTCTCGTCCCAAATGGGCATGTGTCTGCATAATAGACCATTCTTTTTCATCCAAGCTCCCCGGCTTCAATAAGATATTATCGGGGATTCCTATTTTACCTATATCATGCAGAGGCGCGAACATGAAGATATGCTCTATGTAGCTGTCATTAAGGTCGTATTTATCTGCCAAATCATTTGCGATGATACGACTATAGTGGGACATACGGTCAATATGGCCTCTTGTTTCAGGATCTCTCAAATGGGATAGCTTGCCCGTTGTTTTAATGGCGGCCGTCAAGATTTGAATAGAAGAGAACTCATTAATAACCAATAATGAAATCATGTGACCGTAAATATCAAGTTGACGCAACACGTTTTCAGTAAAAACATCCTTTTTGTCTGCATTAAAAAAGAGAAAACCGATAAAGATCCCTTCGTTGTACATGGGCATTGTGTAGCTTGCCGCGTACCCTTGATGTTTAATCTTTTGCGTGTGTTCGTGTTCTCCCTGTGCAAATTTATTGAGATCATTGACAACACGAGGTCTCCCCCTCTCCAGAATATTTTTCAAGGACGGAGCATTTTCAAACAGAGACTGATAATGACTAAGAGGATCATCTTTACCGCTACTGTGTAAAAAAGTTTTCAAGATCTCTGTCTCAGGGTCATAGATCGTTATAGAAATACGGGCAATAAAAGAAAATGTTTCCTTGATAACGCGATGCGTTGCTTTTAACTTGTTACTAAATGAGTCTTTTTGCATAAGCTCATGCAACGCATTTTCATGTTCAAACATCCTCTCTCCTCTCTCTATGAATCAAAAATCATTGAACGTCTTAGAAAATTTTACTATGCGAGCAATCCGGCGCGAAGATCTGCATAAGCTTCATCTCCTAAGAGTTTTTTAACGATTTCCAGACCGAAATACAGTGCCGTCCCCGGTCCTCGAGATGTCATAACATTGCCGCTTTGAACCACGGCACTCTTATCGCCTTGATATCCTGCAACCTTGATCCGTTCTTCCACGCTTGGATAACAGGTGTACCCTTCTTTAAGTACCCCCGCCGTATAAAGAGCATACGGGGCGGCACAAATCGCACCGATATTTTTGCCCTTGGCATCCATAGCTTTGAGAAGCGATTGTACGGCCGTATCTTCAGCCAACGCATTCGTACCGCCCCAGCCACCCGGCAAAACGATCATATCGAGATCATCCGCCGCAATACCGGCAATCGATCGGTCCGCTTGAAGGGTGATACCGTTGGCACCTTTGATCAAAAGGGTCTCATTAAGTGAGCCCATGATTACTTCGATGCCCGCTCGACGCAGTACATCAATGATACAAATGGCTTCTATTTCTTCAAATCCCGCTGCGATAGGGACGAGGACACGTGACATAGGGGCTCCTTTAGAGCTTATTTAACTTTTTCCAAGTATTCACCCTCGACGGTGTTAACACGAATGATATCCCCCTCGAGAACATGATAAGGAACTTGCACAACAGCACCTGTTTCAAGCGTAGCGGGCTTTTTAGAACTGCTTGACGTATCGCCCTTGAAATTAGGAGGAGTGTCCACGATTTTGAGTTCCATGATTTCAGGAGCGTCCACGCTGATCGCTTTTGCGTTGTGAAAAATCATCTCAACATTCGTGCCGTCTTTGATCCATTTCATCGCATCATCACACTGCTCATACGAAAGACCCAACTGCTCGTAACTGTCGTTGTCCATAAACTGCAACATATCGCCATCATCATACAAAAACTGCATTGTTTTGTGCTCAATATTCGGCACTTCAAACTTATCACCTGCGTGAACCGTTTTTTCGATTACTTTTCCGTTCATAAAGCTTTTGACTTTACAACGGACAAATGCTGCGCCCTTACCCGGCTTGACGTGTTGAAAATCCACTACTTTGTACGGGACTCCCGTAATTTCGAGGCGCACCCCTTTTTTGATATCGCCCATGCCGATTGTTGCCATACGTTATTCCTTAAAAAACTATTTAAGAGAATTTTACCGCAAACAGCTTTGAATTCCAAAATTTTAGGATAAAATCGATGTAATACTTTTGTAAGATACTAAAGAGGCTCAATGGAATTTATTACAATATCGACGTACAATGTTCCTGATGCATTGAAAAAAATCGCCTTGCAGGAACATGTTCCCCTAGATGCGCTTACCTTTGATCTGCTCTCTTATCAAACGCAGTACAAGGGAATCGTGGATGAAGAGTGGAAAGCACTCGATGGTGACGACCTCGAACAAGTAGCCACTGAGGTAGAAATTCGATCTAAAATTTTTCTCTTGCGTCAAGAGTACCAAATACGCGTCTATCCAGCTGCGCCGAACCCTTATTTTGACCTTCGCTTTAGCCTAGCATTCAATAAATATCGCACCAAAATTGTGGCGGTTATTGACCCCGCTTCCAAAATTCCTCTGAAAAAAGGGATACAAGAGTATCTCAAAGAGACCATTTATCGCAAGAAACTGCGCAATGGCTACATGATTGGAATTACCGATCAGACATTGGATCAAGAGATCAAAACACTGCTTCTCAAGATCCAAAAAGAGGGACCGCTCAACGCCCCGTATCGTCTACCCATTGCAACGTTTTATTCCCCCACTCCTGCTTCCAATGACAACATCATTTTGCACTATAAAAAGATAGCGCGTGAAAACAATCTTGTCGACGGCGTAGAAGTGGATGATCTTATTTTTGAATACATTTTTGCGCTCAATGGCATTGATGGACGCAGCTGTACGGGAGAACATATCCACGTTGATGAGCCGCTCATACGGTATCAACATGCCCTTGGTATCGATCATCAAACCATCCGTGCCGAAGAAGATCACCGCTCTATTCGTTTTTATGCCATTTGTTCAGGCTTTGTTGAACGGAAAGACGGCATTTTTACGGTCAGCCATGACCTTGTTTTAAAAAGTGCCAGCTTCAAAAGCACCGGCTCGATGGAGGCGGGTAGAGAAAAAGAGATCAATATTAAAATCGGTGAGGGAGCGGATGGAGAGGACGCCGTAGGCTCAGGAGTAACTATCGATGTGCAAATGTTGGACGTCAAAGGAACCGTCGGAAGCAATACTAAAATCCAAGCCTGCGAAGTTACCATTGGGGCACAAACTCATAAAAAATCATTGATCGAAGTACAAGAAAATGCAACGATCCACCTGCATCGGGGAAACTTAAAGGCCAAAAATGCGACGATTGACATACTCGAAGCCGGCACCATAGAAGCCCAAACCGTCTATGTCAA
>JAUPLR010000128.1 GCA_030836825.1 Campylobacterota bacterium | reverse complement strand
CCCCCGTATATTGATGATTCCATCCACCCTATCTGCCGCATTTGCCACAGGCGTAACAGGAGCCATATCAATAATTTCCGCCACCTCTTCAATGCTAAAAGCATACTCTTCGTTTCCGAGTTTAAAAATGACGACTTCGACTTTATCCACTGCGTTTTCATTCAGCGCAGAAACCTCGTTGGAAACCACGATATCGTTGTTGCGCTCTAACAAAGATTCGATGGTACTGTTCGCGATAAGGGAAATAAGCTTCTTTTCATTGCGAATAACTCCGGCAATACGATTGTCATCATTGCCCCCGCCCAGCGAATCCAAATCCGTTTTTGAGAACTCATGAATATCCACAATTTCATCAATCATCAATCCCAACGTTTTCTTCTGCATCTGCACAATCATAATACGATTTTTATCACTCCTGTGCGGTTTAACTCCAAAAAAACGCCGTAAATCCGCGACGACAACGAGTTCATCGCGCAAAGACATCATTCCGATAATCTCATCGTTTGCACCTGCCATCTCCGTTATGCTGACATCCGCATTCAAAATCTCTCTGAGCTCATCAATGGGAAGCGCATACTCTTCTGAGCCCATTTTGAAAACGAGATAACGGCTTTTGTCATCCGTTTGCACAGAAGCGGAAGCGGTATGGTTTGTTTTTTCCGACACCGCTTGCGATGGTACTTTTACGCTTCGAATGGCTCCGATTACGTACTCCAAACTCACAATCTGAATCAATGCGTCTTCGTGATGCGCAATCGCAACGATGGCCTCGTCTTGAACATCCAAATACTCTATTCTTTTTTGATCGATCATCAACGATACCGTTACTTCATCCACCAGCAAAGCCAATGCATTCAACGGTTCGTTCAAGGTAATCACACGACTGGCCTGATCAACGCCGCCGCATGGGTTCAAGCCCAGTAAAAGATTAAAATCCAAAACGGTAACAATTCCGCCGCCCACGGCGCATAATCCACGCACTTCGTGCGGGCTTAACGCTAAAGGTGTGATTTCCGGAACACGAAGAATTTGACCGATCGACGCCGTTGAAATACCAAACAAAACCCCATCATGGCGAATAATCAAAATCTCTTCGATAAGCATAGAATCACCCCTGCTGAAGTTCGTCCGCCATGACAGCGAGTTCTTCAACACCCTCACCAATATGACTCACCGTTTCAATAATTAGTTCACTGGCTTTACGTGATTCCTGAGCATTGCGTGCCGAAAGTTCCACCGCTTTTTGGATTTCGCTGATACCGATAAGACCTTGATTCAGGCCTTCAATATTTTGATCGTTTATCGTTTTGAGCCCCGTAAAGCGATCGAGTAAGTCGATCAGCATCGTCGTGATTTTATCGATTTCGTGAATCAATGACCCGATTTGCTCTTTTTCACCCTCTTGGTTTACCAACAATTTAAGCCAATCGGTACGAACGGTATCAATCTCTGCATTCATGGACTCAATCGTATCGTTAATCTTTTCAGTATTAGACTCAGAATCTTTTGCCAAGTTACGGATATCTGCGCTAACAACCGCAAATCCTTTACCAAAATCACCCGCACGCGCCGCCTCTATCGAACCGCTGATTGCCAGCATGTTAAGCTGGATAATGCTGTTTGAGATGCTGCTGACGGTTTTATCCACGTTGCGTGTCTCTTTGACGATGACGTCCAGTTCACTGCTTGCACTGCTGCCCTCAGCCATAGAATTTGCAAAATCATTGCTGATCCCGTTCATCTGACCTTTGACATCCGCAAACGATGTTTTAAGCAAGTCAAAATTACGGCGTGCGATTTCGATCAGCTTGCTGATATCTTTGGAGGCAGAAAGCCCGCTTTCAAAAAGTTCTTTGTTCAAAATCGCGCTTTGGTTGGTTGATTGTGAGGACGCTTCGATCTGATTCAATCCGCTGGTCACTTCTTTGAGTGAGTTTTGAATGTCGTCCATGCTTGAGCTGATCGCATCCGCAGAGGCCGCAATCTCTTCGGCTGATTTCATCGTATCCGTAGAGAATTTTAACTCTTCGGAGAGATTGTTGAGCTCCTTGATATCCTCTTCGGTTTGAACCAAAGAGTTGGACTGCATTTCAATGCTGTTGAGTGTTTTTTCGACCGATTTTGCAATCTCGCTTGATGCGTCCGCAATGTCTTTGGAGCCGTCATTGATTTGCACTACGGCTTGCCCGAGGCTTTGCGTATAGTTGCTCATATTGCGTGCCGCTTCGACGGAATAAACGGCAATTTTGGTCAGCTCTTCCATTTTAAAACTCAGCGCCGACCCGCGTCCGCCTGTTTGTTCGATAATGCTCGTGGTGCTGAGGATACTTTTGATGATGTTATCAATGCTCTCTTGAATTTTATTGACCAAATTGGAGATAAAATCGGCATTTTTCTCAGATTCACCGGCAAGGGCGCGTGTTTCATCGGCTACGACGGCAAACCCTTTGCCGTGTTCTTTTGCGCGGCTGGCTTCAATCGCGGCATTAAGCGCCAAAAGGTTGGTTTGATCGGCAATTTTGGCGATAAACCCTACCGCTTCCCCGATGTTTTCAGAAGACATTTTGAGCTCTTCGGATTTTTTCGACGATGTTTTAGCGACGTTAACCGCTTGAGACATACGTGCCACAGAAGTATTGATCGTTCCGACTGCACCCATGATATTATCCCCCGTCACTAGCGTAGACGAGATAACCGTATCGATGCTCGTCGTCATACGTCCGATGTTCGAGTGAATGGAGCGTACGTTTTTAAGGGCTTGTTCGCTTGCCCCGCTGTTCTCTTCAGCAGCGGTTGCGATTTGCTCCATAGAGCTTTTCAGCTCTTCGATCGCGCTTACGCTCTCTTGCGCATTGCCCAAAATAGTCGTTGCTACGCCAGCGATACTCTCTGATATTTGTTGCTGTTTTGCCAACGTACGCTGACGGCGCTTGTCCGGGCTAACGCTTCCTACTGCTGCGGGTGCATGTTCCGTTCGTCTTATTAATGCCATATCGTGTTCCTTTAGTCCAAAGTCGCGTAAAGCGCTTCTGCTTTTTTGATATCTTCGCGTGATGGTTTGATACGGATGGAAACGTATTTAACGTTTCCATTTTTATCGGTTGAACGTAAAACGGTGGCATAAACCCAATAATGCCCGCCCCCTTTACGAGAATTCTTAACGTATCCCGTCCAAAAACCTTTTTCCTGCACGTCATCCCACAGGGACCTAAAAGCGGCGCGTGGCATATCAAGGTGACGAACGCAGTTATGCGGCTGACCCAGCATATCCGCCGCTTTCCATCCCGCTACTCTTGCAAAAGAATCGCTTACATAAGTAATAATTCCTTTTTCATCGGTCTCCGATAATAAATACAAATCATCATAGAGCACTTCCCCGTCATCTAAAAATGTAAGCCCCTCCGTGTTGGGTGCTTCATCCGTTTTTGCCATCACTTACCCCTTTGGTTAAAACCTAAATAGAGTGTAGGATAGCGGTATGTCTCTGAAAAAAGACTTATAGACTTAAAATAGTATTTTACGTTAAAAGAAGTTAATAGGACCGCGTTACCCCTAAAGTGTCTCGCTGGGTTCATAAAAATAATACCCTTGACACGTATCGATACCCAGTTCCAAAACTTTACGGTAAATTTCTTCTGAAGCCACAAATTCGGCGACGGTGCTCAGCCCCATTTCGCGCGCGAATTCACAAATATGACGGACAATAATCTGAGAATTGTGATCGTGCGGTAAATTTTTGATGAGCGATGCATCAATCTTAAGAGTATCAATGTTGAGTTTTAGAATGTGATCAAAATTCGAATACCCTGCACCAAAATCGTCAATAGCAAAGGAACACCCAAGATCACGGAACCGTTCGATGAAGGTGCTCACTTCTTTATAGTTCGTAATCCCCTCGCTTTCCAACACCTCAAAGATGATGTATTGCCCGATTTTTTTGCGCTCAATCGCCTCTTCGATGTAATCCGCGAGTTCCGCATTGAGAATGTCTTCATTGGAGAGGTTGATGCTCACCTTGGTCTCTAATCCCTCGAAACGCTCCAAAACTTTATCAATCATGGCTTTGGTCAGGGCAGGATACAAGCGGATTTTTTGCGCAATTTCGAGAAAATGAAACGGAGAAACAACGGTGCCGTCGGCTTTTATCAATCGAAGCAGTGCTTCGTATTTTACGATTTTATGGGTTTTGGTATCCACAATCGGCTGATAATAGGGGACGATACGATCGTCTTGAAGAGCTTCTTTGATCTCTTTGTACCACTCAATATTTTTTTCTTGCTCTTTTTTAACGCCCAACACAGGCGTGTACGCCAGTAGACTTTTATGTTCCAATTTTGCTTGTTTAAGCGCACGCGTCGCATTTTCCAATACTTTATCCGATGCAGGATCAAAACCGACCGTGATCGTCAAGATCACCTCAATCCCCTCAATCATAAAGGACTCTTCCGCTGTTTTATCAATCAAATATTCCAAAAAGGCAATATTGTCATCTACTTCTGCCTCTCCCTCAAACAGCAGCGCGTATTCATCACTTCCCAGTTTGTACAATGAGACGCCGGATGCTTTTTCGACTTTTTTCGTCAACCAGTGTCCATATCCCGCGAGAACTTGGTCTCCTATTCCTACCCCGTACACATCGTTTAGATCACTGAATCGGTCAATATTAAGAAGGGCAAGCGCATGCAGCTCCTGATGCGAGAGGGCATCAATGAGGGACATGCGATTTGCCAGTCCGGTCACCGCATCGATTTGCAGATGGTGCGTGAGCTGATCTCGTTGCGCGTACGAATGGATGGCAAACCCGATGTCACCTGCGAGCTCCTCAAGCATCTGTATCTCTTTTGGGAGAAATCCTTCACTCGCCGTTCCATACAAACTCAGCACCCCAAACGGCTTCTCTCCCACTCTGGCACGCAACGGTAGCGCGATGAACGAACCGTCATTCTCTTCTCGCGCGATAAAACTCCATGCCGCCAACGACTCATTTTGCCCCAAATGGTCCATGGTCACGGTTTGACCCATATGGAAGGCACGAATGCTTGGGGCATACGCAAACATCTCTTCAGAATGATCCAAGTGTATTTTCAAGCCTCGATGCAGTAATCCGCTCTCATCGTCCGTACATCCTACGACTTCCATCTCATCATCACGGACAAGCCCTATCCAACCTATCCCGTATCCCGTATTTTCGCTTAAGCGCTCACAACATTTTTGACTCAATTCATCCACATTGCTCGAAGAGATAAGATAACTGCTGACATCGGCAACCGTACGCAGTATTCCATCGAGATAGCGAGCTTCACTTAATGATTCTTGTAGCTTTTCATTCTGCTGTGACATTACGCGAAAGGTGTTCGCGACGGTTTGACTCAATCCAGAGAACTCTTGGAAAAAATAGCGTTCTTCCTCTTCCCCTTTTGTTCTCACCATCACAGCAATTCTTTTCAGGGGATTGAGGAAAAGACGTTGCACGCCAAACCATACCAAAGATAAAACCCCTGTCATAAAGACAAAAAGTCCCACCCCAAACATCCACGCCAAACGATCAAGCTCGCCATACACATACTCATGATCCACATCGATAAACAGTTCTGCCGTACGTATTGCATCTCCATCAAAATACTCAAACACACTCGCATAATGCTCAACCCCTGTTTGCATCATCGCGTTGGTATCTCTGGAAAAATGCTCGTGGTGTCTTGGAATCGGTTTGTTTGTTTGTGACCTCTGAGAAGAGTAGATAATCTTTTTTCCATCCAATGAAAGCGAAATTTCTTTAATCGCCATATCTATCGCAGATGCCTGATCCAAGACAGACTGCAACCGATGTTTTTGATCTTTGTCTTGCACTATGATTTTAATGTCTTCTTCGAGGTGAAAAATGCTTTGCATAATTCCGCTGGTCAAATACCCCAAAACCGCTTTGCGCTCCAAATGGTAAAATTCTGCGGAAAGCGCCCCGACAACCAGCAAAAAGCCCAGACCGCAAGCAAAGACGAAGTGATACATTTTCATCGGATCAGCTTGTCCGTCGGTATGTTTTGTTTTTCCAACGTCCGTGCAATGTGCGCGGGAACATCGCCTTTCATCCACTGAATTTGATGCGTACTTGCCATAAACTCTTCGTACGATTGCCCCTCCAAATATCCCGCTACCGTGGTGTAAAATTCTCTGGGATCTTTTTGCAATTGATCTTGCGCACGCTCAAAAATATTTCCCAAATCTTTATACTCATCAGGATGCTCTTCAAGTGAACTTTTTCTCACGAACAGCGCATCGATAGCATAAAATGTTCTGAGCGTACGTGTTGAGGAAACGACACTCAATCCCCTGTTTTTCATTTGAGAAATATACGGCTCGTAGGTGATAATCATCAAGGGTTTCTCAGATTTTGCCATAACTTCCATACTTTTTTGAGAACTGTCGATGAGGGTGAATTTATTTTTATCCAGAGCATGTTCCGCCATAAACGCATTAAACATGTCCTGATTTAAGGAACCCATCTCGAGATAGACACGGATTTGATCTTGCGTTTGGCGCAACTGCTCAAGCGTACGGTTGGAGAGAATTGCGTCCGCCCCGTACGATCGATCGATTAAAAAAACCGTTGTCAAATCGTCTTTGTTTTTGAAACGCATGAGCTCATACTGCGTTGCGGTGAAGCCTTGGGCAAACCCTTTGTCAAACAACCGTGCGTTATCGGAGAGATCTACGAGCCAGATGAACTTAAACGGTGTCTCCTCCAGCCACCCTTTTTCCTGCGCATACATAAAGGGGGTGAATCCCACCCACGGATTAATCGAAATGCGAATTTCAGGATGACGAGAGGCACTAAACACCTTCCACATTCCAAATCCTACCCCCACAACAACAAGCAGCGAAGCAAAAAGGGTTGACAATTTTTTCATGTTACCGCCTTGCAAAAAATGCCTTTTGATTATTTTAACCAAAAAACATTATAATACAACCTAAAAAAAGCGTTTACAATGAAACTGCTCCTACTTCTCACTTTTTGCCTTTGTTACGCGTTAGCCTACGATGTCGAAAACGGCAAAAGCGTGCTTGTTCCTCTAAACAAGCCAAACGGGGTTTTACAGCTCGATGAGCGCACTATCACCGTATTGCCCCATCCCATTTATCCCAACAAAGGATTCGCGATTATTCCGATCGATTACTACGAAAAACCTCGCCTTGTTCACGCAAACCATATCCATGATAAAGAGCCCATGAGCATAGAGATAAACATCATCGGTGCTACGTATCCCACCGAAGTTCTCAGCGTTGATAGTTCAAAAGTATCTCCACCGCCCGAAGCGCTCCAGCGTATCGCAGACGAAAAAGCCGAAGCCGAAAAAATATACAAACGCATAACGCCTGAGCGTTATTGGAACAAACCCTTTATCCGCCCCATCGATTCCATCACAACCAGCGAGTACGGCAGTGCACGTACCTATAACGGTGTTTTAAAAAGTTACCACGGAGGAGTCGATTTCAGAGCTAAAACTCCGCTCCCCATCTTGGCCGCCAACGATGGCGTTGTGGTGTTGGTCAAAGATCGTTATTACGCAGGAGGGACCATCATCATCGATCATGGCGAGGGCGTTTACAGCTGTTATTTTCACCTGAGCCAATTTGATGTCAAAATAGGCGACCCCGTCATCCAAGGGCAGAACATAGGCCTAAGCGGTGCGACAGGACGCATTACGGGACCCCATTTGCATTTTGGATTGATGCTGCAAGGGATTCAAAGCGATCCGATTGAATTTATGGCACAAATCGAAACGCTCTTCGCACAGCCGCTTAAAATAGTACAAAATAATGCAAAAAACGCACAATAGCAAGTCTCTATGATGAACAAAAGAGATATTTTCCCGCTATTGTTGGGACTATTGCTGCTACCAACGCTGCTTTTTGGCAAAGCACTCGAAGAGGTCACTTTGCAATTGCGATGGCTTCATCAGTTTCAATTTGCCGGCTATTATATGGCGCAACATCAGGGCTATTATCGTGACGCAGGACTGAAGGTTCGTATTTTAGAAGCCAGCGACACCCATCCTCATCCCGTAGATGAAGTGGTCTCTGGGCGGGCGCAATACGGTATCGGAAACTCCGGTCTCATCAACGAACGGCAAAACGGCAAGCCCGTTATAGTACTCGCGGCGCTCTTCCAAAGCTCCCCCAATGTTTGGATTATGCGCAAAGACTCTGGGATTAACACCGTTGCCAATTTAGCCACCAAACGCGTGATGATGACCAAAAACATCGAAAACGCAGAGCTCATAGCGCTTTTCCAAGACGAAGGGGTCGATCTTGACAAACTTAATATTATTGAAACCTCTTTCACCATCCGCGATCTGATCGACAAAAAAGTCGATGCGTACAATGGCTACTCTACCAACGAACCCTACCTTCTGCAACAAGAAGGGATCAAATACGCCACCATCGACCCGCGAACCTACGGTATCAACTTTTACAGCGATTGTCTGTTTACCAGCGATGAGGAGCTGGCCCGCCATCCCCAACGCGTCAAAGCATTTAGAGATGCCAGTTTGCGCGGATGGGCCTATGCGCTTGAGCATCCTGAAGAAACCATCGACGTTATCCTCAACGATTATTCAAAAGCCAAAACACGCAACCATCTGCGCTTTGAAGCCGAAGCGATTCACCGTCTAATGAGCCCTGATTTTATTGAAATCGGACACATGAACCCACAACGCTGGGAAAAGATCGCCAAAACCTATACAAAACTCGGATTTTCTACTTCCGCCACCATCCCCAAAGGCTTCCTTTATAATTCCAATGCGGCCAACGAAAAGCGAACCTCACATTATTTACTTTTCGGCATATTGGCACTACTGGCTATTGTTGCAGGCGTCGCCCTCTACATTTACAAACTCAATCGCACCATCAAAGAGCAAGCCATTCGCGACCCCCTCACCGGCATGTACAACCGCCGCTACTTAAACGAAACGTTTCCAAGAGAATTGGCATACGCCAAAAGAGATCTCAGCGAACTCTCGATCGTCATGCTCGATTTGGACTATTTCAAGGTTATCAATGATACTTATGGGCATAGCGCAGGAGATCAGGTTCTCAAAAATATCGCGACATGCCTCGCAGGTTCCATACGCCAAAACGATTTTGTGGTACGTTTCGGCGGCGAAGAGTTCATCATCGTTATGCCGGGGATGCCTGCACAACAAGCGTACGAGCGCATGGAGCTGTGTCGCAAAGAGATTGAAAAAATCGTAATACCGCACAACGATAAAAAGATCACCATCACGGTTTCTGCGGGAATCGCATCGTGCGTCACCTACCGTGAAACCCAAGACGAGTTGATCAAAATGGCAGACGACGCCCTCTACGAGAGCAAAAAAAGCGGGCGAAACCGCATCACGCTGGCCGATCAAAAATCAACCTACTAATCTTTTTTCAGTACCGCCCACGCAAAACCGCCCAAGCCAATCACTACTACGACCACCAAAAACCCGACTTGAACCCAATCCATAAGCGTCATTGCGCAACCTCATTGAGCTCTTTTTCTTTGAGCTGGCCGCATGCCGCACTGATGTCCAGCCCCTTGGAATCACGTATCGTGCACAGCACCCCATGCGCTTCCAAATAATCTTGAAATTTCGTCATATCCGCACGCGTAGGGCGCCCATAATCGCTTCCCTCATACGGATTAAAAAAGATCAAATTTACTTTCGCTTTTATCCCATGCAAGAGTTTCACGAGCTTTTTAGCCGAAACCAAATCATCATTTTTATTTTTAATCACGAGATACTCAAACATCACCCGCTTTCTGGCGTCGATCGGAAAACGCTTGACGGCATCAATGATCGAGGCGATGTTATACGCTTTATTCATCGGGATAAGCTCACTGCGCAATTCATCGTCGACGGCATGCAAACTTATAGCGATGTGAACGCCCAAATCCATTTCGCCCAATTTATCGATTTTCGTGCTCAAACCGCTGGTGGATACTGTTTGGCGTTTGCCCGAGATACTTAACCCGTCCTCATCTTTAAAAATCGTGATCGCTTTTGCCAAATTCTCCAGATTATCCAGAGGCTCACCCATTCCCATATAGACAATGTTCAGCCGTCGATGCGCCGCGAGATTGTTGTCCATTTTAACCGCCAAAACCTGTGCCACGATCTCACCGGCACTGAGATCACGGGTAAATCCCCCTTTGGCCGTCAGACAAAACGAACACCCTACTTTGCACCCAACCTGCGTCGAGACACACACCGTAAAACGGGCTTCATGCTCAACATTACCCTCGTCATCAATAGCCTCGTCCTTCATCTTCAACCAAACGGTTTCGATCGTTTTTCCATCACGCAGTTCAAACAGGTATTTA
The DNA here is from genome assembly GCA_030836825.1 of Campylobacterota bacterium. Lineage (GTDB taxonomy): Bacteria > Campylobacterota > Campylobacteria > Campylobacterales > Sulfurimonadaceae > Sulfuricurvum. The sequence goes on along the minus strand of JAUPLR010000128.1, from coordinate 6,688 downwards.
ATCGTCCCATCACTCGAGCACTCTTTGCGCGCGATTTTGAGCGGCATAATGTCATACGCTTGCGTTAACTCTTCGCGCATTGCTTTAGGAAGGTTTTGCATCGCACCAAAACTGGTCGCATATTGATGATAAATCCAGTTCCATATCTGCTTGGCACGAAACGAAGGTTTTACAAGAGCCGCTAACTCTGCTTTGGTACAGTCCAACAAACACAACTTACCCACGAAGCATCCCTTTTTCTTCCAAATGCGCTTTTAGCAGCACTTTGGCAAATCCATGATTGGCAATAAAATCGCGATGCGCGTTTGTATCACAATAATTGGTAATGCAAAAAACACCCCCCGCAGGAATCCCAAAAACTTGCGCCACACGCATAACGGCGAAAAACTCCATGTTTTCAATCCCCATCCCAAGTGCTCTCATTTTTTCCATCGCATCCTCACTCGTCGTTATATAATTCGACGAGTTAACAATAACATCTTTGATCTCTTGGGTTTGTGCAGATATGACGTTATCGATCGGTGTATACGCATTTTTGTCCAAAAATCCTAACTCAATGTTAGCCGCTGTTTTAGATTCCACAATGTCGTGTATGGTATGCCCGCCATAACTGCCAGCACTGCCCACAAACAACAAAAACTCGGGTTTGTTTGTCAAACAAATACGGGTTAAACTCATCGCACTGTCTACCAAACCCACCCCAATGGGCGTCGCAAAATCAAACGTCTCGTTATTGCCGGCACACAGTATCATAATCGCACCGCAATGCCGTTATCACGCAAATACCGTTTCAAATCCATAATATCAATCTCTTTATAGTGAAAAATACTCGCCGCCAGCGCCGCATCCGCTCCATGCTCAAACGCCTCTTTGATATGTTCCATCGTTCCCGCGCCTCCACTGGCGATTACAGGCACATTGACAGCATGGCTGATTTGCTGTGTGATCGAGAGGTCAAATCCGGCTTTCGTCCCATCCGCGTCCATTGAGGTGAGCAATATCTCACCCGCCCCGCGATCAACCACCTCTTTGGACCATTCCAGCGCATTGATTCCCGTATCAACACGACCGCCGTTGAGATAGACATTCCACTGATCGCCCGTACGTTTGACGTCAATCGCGACCACAATGCACTGAGCACCAAATCGCTTTGCTCCCTCATCGATAAACTCAGGTCGCTTAATCGCCGCAGAGTTAATACTCACCTTGTCGCATCCGACGTTCAATAATCGGTAAATATCATTCAGTTCTCGTATTCCGCCTCCAACAGTCAGGGGAATAAAAACTTCACGCGCGACGTGTTCCACAATATGCACAATGGTATCGCGCTGTTCATGCGATGCCGTAATGTCTAAAAAGGTAAGCTCATCCGCCCCCTCATCGTTGTAACGTTTGGCGATTTCAACAGGGTCTCCTGCGTCTTTTAGCCCGACAAAATTAACACCCTTGACGACGCGGCCGTCCTTGACGTCCAAACAGGGGATAATCCGTTTAGCAAAATATTCCATACTCTTCCTACTTCTATGCTGTAATTCTAATAGTATATCGCCTCTTCACTAATTTATTTATTTACTTTTATATTTAGGCTTTATTGGATATACTCCAAACAATGCAGAACCGTTCCGCGATAGCCAAAAAGAGATTTGGTCAAAATTTTTTACGTGACGAGAGCGTTGTAGCCCAAATCATCCAATCGATGCCCCTTACCCCTCACCGTATAGCGGAGATCGGGCCTGGGTTAGGTGATTTAACTAAGTATTTAGTTGATGTCAAAAGTGTCACCGCTTTTGAGGTCGATACCGACTTGTGCAAGCATTTACAGCACCAATTTGCCGATGCCATCGCTACCAATAAACTCACACTCCGATGCGGAGATGTGTTGGAAACTTGGAAGAGTGCGCTTTTGGATGAACCGTACGATCTAGTGGCAAATTTGCCCTATTACATCGCGACCAACATTATCCTCAAAGCCCTCGCCGATCCGGCGTGTAAAAATATGCTTGTCATGATTCAGCGTGAAGTAGCGGAAAAATTCTCCGCTGCACCCAATGAGAGAGCTTTTGGGGCTCTTAGCGTAATAACGCAGAGTGTGGCAGACGTTTCAATCGTCCTCCACGTTCCGCCTACTGCGTTTGAACCCGCTCCAAAAGTCGATTCAGCCGTACTGCTCATTCGAAAAACGGCAAATCGTAAGGATGAAGAATTTGAGGAGATGTTGCGCAGTGCCTTCACGCAACCTCGGAAAACGCTTTACAAAAATCTCACTGCACGCTACGATGGCGCCGTTGTGACTCAAGCGTTTGAAACGCTTGAACTCGAACGCACCCTCCGACCTCATCAGCTTAGCACTTCTGACTTTCACCGACTCTACGCCCTATTACAATAGTCATTTTTTGACTAAAAAACCGTCGTAGTATCGATCGTAAACAATTGACACAATTCGTAGACATAAACAAAAAATAATTTAATAAAGGATTACCATGGCAGACGAAAATACAGAAGCTCAACCACAAACGCAAACAAATGCTCGTCCTCAAGGCGAAAATCGCCCTGGACGTAACGACAATCGCAGACCTTTTAGACCAAGAAACAATAACAACCGCCCTGAGGGAAGCACTGAAGAAGGCGCACCCAGAGAGGGTCAAGATAACCGTCCCGCTCGCACCGATAATCGCCCGCCAAGACAGGACAACCGTCCGCCGCGCACGGACAATCGCCCTCCGCGCAACGATAATCAGCCTCCTCGCACCAATCATTTGATTCGCAACCCCCTTCCCGGGGATAATGCCACCGATTTATCCACAGAGAGCGAAAACAATGCACGTTCACAACGCGGTCGCGGTGGTCGTCGCGGTTCTGGAAGCGGGCCCATTGACACAAACCTACGTGACTTTGTATTGAAAAACCAAGAAATTCACAAAAATCGTCTTAATCCGCATCTAAAGCTCAATTTGGACAACAATGAAAAAATCAAAATCACCCCCTTGGGTGGATTAGGCGAAATTGGCGGAAACATCACCGTTATCGAAACGGAAAATGAAGCGATTATCATTGACATCGGGATGAGTTTCCCCAACGAAGAGATGCACGGTGTTGACATCTTGGTTCCGGACTTCACCTACTTGCGTGAAATTCGCAAGAAAATAGTAGCGATCATTATCACGCATGCACATGAAGACCACATTGGCGCCGTGCCGTATTTCTTCAAAGAGATGCAATTCCCCATCTATGGAACACCCCTGCCGCTTGCCATGATCGGCAACAAATTCGACGAGCACCACATGCGTGATTTTCGCCGTTATTTCCACCCGATCGTAAAGCGTGAAGTGTACCGCATCGGTAACGATTTTGACATCGAATGGATGCACATGACGCACTCGATCATCGATTCCAGCTCATTGGCGATCACAACCAAAGCGGGAACCGTTATTCATACGGGTGACTTCAAAATCGATTTCACGCCGGTTGATGGGTATACGGCGGACATTCACCGTCTCGCGCACTACGGCGAAAAAGGGGTTTTATGTCTCCTAAGTGACTCTACAAACTCCTACAACAAAGAGTGGACGCCAAGCGAACTCACCGTTGCCCCTGGTTTTGACCGCATCTTCTCAAAGGCTGAGGGACGTATCATCATGTCAACCTTTAGCTCAAACATTCACCGTGTCTACCAAGCAATCCAATACGGCATGAAATGCAATCGTAAGGTTTGCGTTATCGGACGCTCCATGGAACGCAATCTCGAAATCGCAATGCAGTACGAGTACATCAAGCTTCCAAAAAATATTTTTGTGGATGCCGAAGAGGCAAACCGCATGAACGACAAAGACGTATTGATTGTCACAACAGGAAGTCAGGGTGAGCCAAGCTCTGCACTGTTTCGCATGGCGATCGGTGAGCACCGTCATATCAAGATCAAACCGACCGATCTGATCGTTCTCTCCGCGCGTGCGATTCCGGGGAACGAAGGATCTATTTCGGGTATGTTGAACTATCTCCAACGTGCAGGCGCTCGCGTTGCCAACGATCGTGACATTCACGTATCGGGACACGCAAGCATGGAAGAGCAAAAACTTATGCTGCGTTTGACGAATCCAAAATTCTTCCTTCCGGTGCATGGTGAATACAACCACATCATGAAACATCGTGAAACCGCTATTAGCTGTGGTGTTCCGGAACGTAATATTCTTCTTATGAACGACGGCGACTGCATCGAAGTCAGCAGCAAGATGATGCGTAAATCCAAAACCGTTAAAACCGGCAAAACCTACATCGATAACCAAAACAATCACCAAATCGAAGATGACATCGTCATCGACCGTCAAAAAATGGCAAGTGAGGGGATGGTGGTTCTCGTGGCACAAGTCAGCACTGCCGATTCACGCCTTCTCTCCAAACCTCTCGTTACCAGCTTCGGTCTCGTAGCCGATCGTAACGACAAAGCCTTTGCCGCTGAGATGGAGGATGTTTTAGAACATTTCCTCCTCAACCTCAAACCGGGCCTTATCGAAAATCCAAAAGCGCTTGAAAATGATTTGCGTCAAGTCGTTCGCAAGCACATCTACCGCAAAATGAAAAAATACCCGCTTATCGTTCCTCACGTTTTCGTGATGTAATAGACGCTTTTAGCGTCTTTTACAATACTCTTTGTTATACTCAGCTCATGAAAGCAACATTACACCCCCACACCCCGCTCGTAATCTGTGCAGATGCCATTCGCACGTGTTGGCAAAGTTTTGACAATAGCGACAATGGGGGCGAAAAAGATCGTGCACTGATCGACCGCGTCGGTAATAAATTCAAACATGCGTCTACTCTGGAACATCTCGTATACAGTTTTTATCTCGAAGGTATCAGCCGCGCGTTGCTGCAAGAGCTTGCACGTCACCGTATGGCATCGCTGTCGGTCAAAAGCACCCGCTATACCCTCAAAGAACTTAAAGACGAAGAAGCATTTTCAATCGATCACAAAGAACGTGCCGAAAAATACCTTGTCATGACCGGCGTGGACGTGGTCGATGAGATGAGTATCCGAGCATTGGAAAACCTTCGTACGGTATTGGTTGCGGGCATCAGCAATGATCGCGCAAAGTATTGTTTGCCAGAGAGTTACAAGACAGAACTCACGTGGACCATCAATGCGCGCAGTCTCCAAAATTTCATCTCGCTGCGCAGCGATAAAGCAGCACTCTGGGAAATACGTGATCTGGCTAATATGGTGTATCAAACACTCCCTATCGACCACCGTTATCTCTTCGAAAATTCTCTCAAGGAAACAACCCATGATTAAATCCCCAATCTATGCCGCAATAACTGCAGCAATACTCCTCGTAAGCATCGCGGGATGTTCTAGTAAGCAATTAATAGTAAACGGTATGATATGTCCTGAAGGGCACAGTGAAGCACGCGCAAAGGCTGATTTTACGGCATGCCGTTATTATGATCTTAAAGACGCGGATAAAGCATCAACGGCGACCATAAGCGATGAGTGCAAAGAGTGTTTGGAGAAAAAGGGTTATACGATTGTTAAATAAGAGAAGAGAATAAGACCCAAAGGGTCTTTCTTCTTAGAGTGCTGCTTGTGATTGAGCGGTTAAAGCCGTAAATGCTTTAGCGTCATTCATAGCCATGTCAGCGAGAATTTTGCGATCAAGTTCGATGTTGGCACGCTTAAGGCCGTTCATGAAGTTTGAGTAGTTCATACCGTTTAAACGGCATGCCGCGTTAATACGGATAATCCACAATTTACGGAATTCACGCTTCTTCTGTTTACGATCGCGGAACGCGTATACCATACTGCGCTCTAATTGCTCTTTCGCTTTACGGAAGTGCTTACGTCTTCCACTGTAGAAACCACGTGCAAGTTTCAAGACTTTCTTATGACGTCTGTGTCTTACGACACCTGTTTTTACTCTTGGCATATTTTTCCTTTCTTTACCCGATTCATTTTAAATTTAATGAGTGGGTGCCGCTGTGCGGACTTGCCCAGATTGCTCTGGAGAGTTACAATGAAGTGGCTAAATTAGCCTACGATCATCTTTTTGATGTTTTTAACATCGACAGCAGCAACCACTTTAGGAGTGTTTTGTCCACGTCTTGTTCCAGCATCTTGTTTGGTCAAAATGTGACTACGAAATGCAGTACCACGCTTGACAGTGCCATTTTTCTTAATTTTGAAGCGTTTGACCGCCCCTTTAACCGATTTCATTTTTGGCATCGACTTGATCCTTTGCAAAAATTCTCTAAACGAGACGCGGATTATACCACAAAAAAGCTTGTGGTATTTATTTCTTCTCGTCTTTTTTTGGAAGAATCATCATATTGCAATAACGCCCTTCCATGGCAGGGGCTTTGTACATCGTCCCTACATCTTCTACCATCGGCCAAACACGCTGCAAAACAGCAACCGCCGATTCCGGATGCGCCATTTCACGTCCGCGCAAGAATACGCGGAAATGGACGTGCTTGCCCTCTTCCAAAAACTCACGCGCATGCTTGACTTTGTATCCGATATCATTGTCCGCAATTTTAACCGAAAGCTTGATCTCTTTGACTTCCACTTTGGTTTGCTTTTTGCGCGCTTCTTTCTTCTTTTTCTCTTCTTGGTAATAAAACTTGCCATAGTCCATGATTTTTGCCACAGGCGGCTTAGCATCTGGAGATATTAGTACGAGATCAAGTCCCAACT
>JAUPLR010000127.1 GCA_030836825.1 Campylobacterota bacterium | reverse complement strand
CCGTCAAGTAGATTGTCCCCATAAGACCCGAAAAGTATCTGGTTGTTATCGTAATGCCATCCGTCATCGTTAGCGGTAATGCCGTACGTTTGGTCTCGGATAAACCAATCTCCGATAGCATGCTTCTTCGGATCAAGCATGTTATACAAAAGTAAACTACGGTCTTCGATGAAGAGAGTCGAATAATTATCACGGTTGAGACTATTGTAACTACTAAGTGTTCCTTTAACCGCGAAACCGTTTAAGCGAATTAGTGCAAAGAGGACGGATGCATCGATTTTTGCTTGGTCTGCGATTTGTGTGTTTGTTAGATTATTAAATAAATTAAAGGATAATGCAGAGCCATTATTATTGTAAATATTGGCATCGGCAAATAAATATTGATTTGTGGTGTCATACATATCTTTTGGAGAAAAAGCACTGCTGGAAAAAAAATACCCCATTGACTGATTCACCAAATACGCATCCGTGAGTGTTTTATACGTTGTTTCAGCGGTAAAATGGCTAAGAATTTCATTATAGATTGCGATTGCATAATTCATCTTAAAAATACTGTGTCCATCGATAAGCCCCTGATCTTCCCCTATGAGAGGAACAAAAGCACCGATGTGCCCAGACGTGAGATTGGTGGTTAAATTGGAGAGAACATCTCCATTCAAAGCACCCGAATCGGTATAAGAGACATTAATGATATTATCTTTTGCCCATAGGGCATTGGGAGTAGAGACACCAAGTTTGATTAAAATATCATAGCTAAGTACCTGAGCTAGCACTCCAACTGGGCCAAGTAGAGTGAGCGCCGACAAAATCCCCGGCATACTCATCAGCCGTTCCATACCGTATGGGTTAAACGCATATCCGGGAATTCTCATCTCTGATCCGATCTCCTGCGTCAGCATCCCGCCGAGGCTGTGTCCGGTGAGAGTGAGGTTGGACGAAGTCAATCCAATATTCGCATGATTAATAAGCATTTCATTAACAAAATCTCTCGCATCGGCTATCTGCGGGTTGTAGTTGACAAATCCGTTGAGGAGATCGGAAAGAATATCTCCCGCTGTGCCCTCTGTCCCCCGAAAGGCGATGACAAATTTTCCGTCTGGTCCTTGAAGCAATAACGCCTGCATATCAGTCGCAGTACTTATGGACTCGATAATGATATAGTCACCATACGCTGTTGCAATTATAGGTTTTTCTCGCACATTTGTGTCATTTAAAAAATAAATATCTTTATAGACTTCTTCCGAAAGAATCCCCATTTGTGTCGTTGCTAATTGTACTTGTGTCATTATTTATCCTCTATTTTTAATGTTTGTGGAAGAGTTTTTTGTTGTGATTTTAAATATATACTACAGGGAAGTGTTACACATGGGTTGTATTTGTAAAACAGTTTTTTGTTGTCATCAGGGCTATAGCCTCTTCTTAAAGTTGTAAATACATTTCTGTCAAACAATTTCGAAGCATGACCGCAAAGTCCCTCTTGTACGTAATATCGTCCCCCTGCAAAATCTGGTAATAATGCGGCTGAAAACAGCTGCATTATTCGGCGGTTGTAGGCAATTACCTCATGTGTACGATTATCGGTGATGGTCATCTCGTCGCCAAAGAGAACTTTACGTGCCAGATCGGAGAGATGGACTTCATCGGTTTTTACGGTGTAGTTCATTTGTGGCATTTGCTCTTTGGTCGTTTCGGTGATTATGAGATCGAGTTTGACTTTTTCCGCTTCGATTTGTTTAGTGATGGCATTATTTTTTCTATATGCATCCCCTGATTTTGTTGTAATTTCTTTCCATTCATCCGAAAATTCGTCACGGATTTTATGGTTGCTTTTGTCATACATTTTTTTGAATGCATCTTGATGGATTTTATCTTTATCCTGCCAATCTTTTTTTGCCGCATATCCCGCCTTCACCAAATCAATAAAACTCTGAGGAACATTGGCGTAGCTGTAGACTCGCACCTTACCCTCTGGGGTATTGAGCGCCATGGTTTTGAGTCTAACTCCATCGAGATAGTTAGCAACCATCCCGCTGCACTCTGCTTCATCAAACCCTGGATAAACATTATCCTCCCAGTAGATGCTGATAGGCTCTTCGACCGTGTGTCTGATGTAGGTTTTTGGATTCGGTTCTTGGGCGCAGTAATAGGCGCCTAGCGTGTTGGAGAGGATGACGTCAGAGGCGTAGATAGTGATGCTCATGATGAGAGCGAGTAGGAATATTATGGACTTTTTCATTTAGGCTGCCTTTTTTTGGATTAGATTTTTCATCGTACACTCAACCCTTCATCGAGATATTTGATCATCGGATAGATAAAGAACTCGATGACTCTGCGTTTACCAACCTTTAGCTCTGCGGTGACACTCATACCTGCTGTGATTGGCAGTAACTTTCCCTCAACTTTGAGGGTTGTGTTGGCTGGGATAATGGCGATCTCATAGACGGGTCCCAGTTTCTCATCTTCGATGGCATCATCGGCGATGTGTTTGACTTTACCATTGATAAGTCCGTATTTTTGAAAATCAAACGTATCTATTTTTACTGCTACGTCCATTCCTTTGGTGATAAATCCGATGTCTTGGTTTTGTACAGTGGCTTTGATGATGAGGGGGACGTCTTTGGGGATTAGGGTGACGAGCTTCTCCGCAGGGGTTACGACACCGCCTACGGTATGGACAAGCAGTTTACCGATGTAACCATCCACGGGAGCGGTAATGTGCTGTTTAGCGTGACGAAATGCGATTGTTTCAACTTCAGTACGCAGTGCGGTAGCTTCCTTGCTCTTTTGAGTGAGTTCTGCCAACAGTTTGTTTCGGTACTCTTGGGTGATGAGCTTGAGCTGTTGGTTTAGTTCTTGGAGCTTACCGTTGGATTGGGCAATGACGTGCTCTTTCATGGCAAGCTGTTCTTGGTATTCCACTCTTTGGTTCTGTGCTTCCTCATAGTCACGTTTGGCGATGATATCGAGCACTTCTTTGAGTCGATCTTCACGTTCTTTAGTACTTGATAAGAGCTGTTTGAGTCGGCTTTTATCCGCTTTGGCCGCTTGAGTTGCTTCATCGTTTTGTCGAATCTGTTCTTGGATGACTTGGCGTTGCTGTTCGTAGGCGGATTTGGTGGAGATATACATCATCTGTTGAGTGGAGATCGCTGCGCTTTCTTTGCAGCCAGGATTGGGGATAAAGGGGCGGTCATTTATCAGGGCATTGAGACGATTTGTTTCGAGTTCCAAGAGTGCGAGATTTTGTTGTTTGGAAGCGAGATCGCTTTGCGTGACGCTGGGATCGATTTCCATAAGCAGCTCACCCTTTTTGACATGCTGTCCCTCACGTATAAGGATACTACTAATCACGCCTGTCTCTACAGGCTGGAGGGTTTTGATCTCCCCATCGGGAACCACTTTTCCCCGTGCGCTCACCACAATATCGATTTTTGCAAAAAACAGCCATAAGAGGCCTATGGTGATAAATGCCAATAGTGCCCACAGCAAACTTCTCCCCAAGGGAGAGGTAGGACGCTCTTCGATCTCTACGAGTAACGGTGTAAATTCATGTTTATCTCGGGTTTTAAACAGTCCCATACTTATCCTTGTTGTGTGTAAAGCTTGTAATAGTAACCGCCTAAACGCATAAGCTCTTCATGGCTCCCCCGCTCAACGATGTGCCCTTTTTCCATAACGAGGATGATATCGCAATCTTTGACGGTACTAAGTCGATGAGCTACGATAAACATGGTTCGTCCTGTTTTTATCGTTTTTAGGTTGTCTTGGATAATGCGTTCGGATTCGTAATCCAGTGCCGAAGTCGCTTCGTCAAATATCAATATCCGTGGATTAGTGATAAGAGCACGGGCAATCGCTACACGCTGACGCTGACCTCCTGAGAGTGCGGCACCCCTTTCACCTACTTGGGTATCGTACCCCTCAGAGAGTTCCGCGATAAACTCATCCGCCCCTGCCATACGAGCAGCGGCGATGATGTGTTCCATGGGGGCATCGGGACGAGAGAGGGCAATGTTCTCTTTGATGGTACCGCTAAAGAGGTAGTTGTCTTGGAGTACTACGCCTATGTTGTTGCGCAGCCACTTGGGATTCATGTGCCGTATGTCCACGCCGTCGATGTAAATCGTTCCGGTATTTGGGATATAGAGGCGCTGGATGAGTTTGGTGATAGTGCTTTTACCACTTCCGCTACGCCCAACGAGTCCTACACTGCTGCCCATAGGTATCTCGGCGCTGATGCCGTTAAGAACTGAGGGAGAATCGGGAGAATATGAGAAGACAATATTGTCAAAGTTTACGCTTCCCTGAATACTTGGCAGCGTGATTGCTTTGTCATTGGTTTGTTCGGTCGGGGTGTTGAGGATATCTCCCAAGCGATCTACAGACAGTAGGGTTTGCTGAAACTCATTCCATAAGTTCACCAGTCGCAACATCGGACCCGTAAACTGCCCTGCGAACATCTGAAACGCGATGAGCTGACCGACACTGAGACGGTTATCCAATACCAATGTTACACCTACATACAACATCGCAATGGTCATGAGTTTTTGCAATGCACCGCTAACCCCTCCTAGGATATTGGAGAGGTTGGAGAGATGAAATCCCGCATTGACGTAATTGGCGAGATAATCCTCCCACTTGCGCTGCATGGAACCCTCGAGTGCTAGTGATTTAACCGTCTGCACTCCTGTGACCGCTTCGACAAGGTACGCATTGCTTTGCGCACCCATCTGAAACTTCTCTTCGAGTCGTCGGCGCAGTTCGGGAGTGATGATCAAATATAAAGCGGCGATAATACTCACAAATCCCAATACGATCAAGGTGAGCTTCACGCTGTACAACAGCATCACCGCAACAAACACCACCGAAAAGAGAACATCGAGGATGAGTGTTACCGATTTGTTGGCAATAAACTCACGGATTTGATCCAGTTCACGTACGCGGGCAATGATGTTCCCCACTTTTCGTTTCTCGAAATAGACAAATGGCAATGCCAGAAGGTGGTGAAAAAGCTTGGCTCCCAGTTTGGCATCGATCTTGGAAGTGGTATGGGCGAAGATATGACTTCGGATGAGTGTGAGGATCATCTCAAAAATTGCCACCACCACAAATGCCACCGCAAGAACGTCCAGCGTACTCATAGAGCGATG
>JAUPLR010000126.1 GCA_030836825.1 Campylobacterota bacterium | reverse complement strand
TGAGTGTCAATCAGCAGTTAAGTCGTATTCGCGTGATTGAAGTCGATGTTCAAAAAGGCAAAGTATCATTGAGCCTTAAAGAAGAGCAGAATCTTGCTTAAGGAGCAGTATACCCCTTTTTTTCATTAACGCCGGGTTTATCAATCTCAGATATACTACGTCAACTGTTTAAAGGATATACATGAAGACGATAACATTGACTGTAGTTAGTTTGGCAATGGCGGCATCCTTAAATGCCGGAAACGTAGATGGAAGTGCCGTGTTGGGCAGTATGGTAGGCGCCGGCGTCGGATCGGCGGTTGGTTCATCCATCGGAGGCAAAGAAGGTGCAATCATCGGCGGCGGTGCCGGCGGTGCGTTGGGCGCGGCTGTAGGAAGCAGTAAAACATCGACTTCTCAGCGTACGGCAAGCACGACCGTTGTGCATGAAAAAGTGATTTATGTGGAGAAGGATAAAGATCGCCATGATAATGGCAAGCACAAGGGGCACAATAAGCGTCAAAAAGGTCACGACCGCGATTGAAGAGGATCATTTCTCTTCGCTGATTCTAAATCTTGAGGAGGATTTTCTACTTTTGATTTTTTTGCACCGTAACAATTTGATTGCGTCCTAAATGTTTGGCTTCGTACAACGCGATGTCTGCTAATTTTAAAATTTCCTGCACGTTGTCTGCTTGGATAATGTCAGGATGATAGAGCCCACCGCTTATGGTGATGCGGAATGCAAAAACATTGAACACAAAAAGATGTTCTTGGAGGATAAGGCGTATTTTATCGACCCTGTTTATGGCTTCTTCTTGCGTGATACGGTTGAACAACATAACAAATTCTTCACCCCCTGCACGGTATACATTGTCCTCTTCACGTATGTTTTCGATGAGAATCTTAGCAATTTCACAGAGTACAAAATCTCCTACATCGTGACCATAATTGTCATTTATTGCTTTGAACCAATCAATGTCCAGCATGGCAACGGCATAGGGGACATGATTTTTATAATAGTGTTTTAAAAGCGTTTCCAGGTCGCTTTCCAAATTGAGGCGATTTTTGAGACCCGTGAGCGGATCGTGAGATGCCAAATGTGCCAGTTTCTGGTTTGCCTGTTCGAGAGTGAGCGTTCTGCTTTCAACTTGCTGTTCAAGATTTTTCTGATTCGAGAGTATTTCTTGAAAAAGATTTTGAATTTCATTCGCCATGGGCCGAAAAATAAACAGACTTTCTATCAGCAGCGTAAAAAGGATTAATATCAATGCCGTAAAGGCAATGCTATGCATTATGGTAATATTATTTTCACTTTCTTTTTGATACTGTAAAACCGTGCTCGTTAAATCGGGCAAGAGGGTGTTGGAAAGAGAGATGAGTTTAGGGAGAATCTCCAGCGCTTGGGTTTTTGATTTGGTATGCAATAAATTTTCGCTTAACTGCAAATAGGTGTTAACCCTTTTTTCAAGGTCGTTTCTTCCAAAATAAATTTCACGGATGGATCCTGAAAGCTCTACTTGCGTCGTTGGATTGAGATACCCAGTAGAGAGAGCCTTGTTGTTGAAGCGCATTTGATTGATAAGCGTTTGAAGATTTGATTCAAGTTCATCATGTGAGGAGGAGGTAAACTTTTCACAACCGTAAGTTATGAGATAATATTGTTGTGACAACGAGGCTATTCTTTGAGAGAGCATTCGTTGTTTTCCGGAAATATTGACGATTAATGCACTGGAAGCGCTTTCTTTAAGCCCTATATGAAGGGTAATAAAAGCAATGGTAGAGAGAAATGCAAGCAAAGAGATAGCAATAACATAATGTTTCGTAAAACTGGAGGTAATGGTTTCAGTTCTCATGAGCACATCCTACTTTAGTAAACTCTGACATTATGCCGAAATAATCCGATTTCTTTCCTCATTTTCGGCTTTATTCATGCCGCAGGGCATCGATAGGGTTTAGTCGTGCGGCTTTTCGTGCCGGAAAATAGCCGAAGAGGATTCCCACGATGGTCGAGAATAAAAACGCGATGATGACGATCGAGGTATTGAAAACGAACGGCAGTTCAAACGCGATATTAACCCCTACACCTGCGGCAATCCCTAAAATCACACCGATAACTCCCCCCAATGACGAAAGAACCACCGCTTCGACCAAAAACTGAAGCAACACTTCCCTCTCCAGTGCACCGATTGCCAGACGAATACCGATTTCACGCGTGCGCTCCGTGACGGAGACGAGCATGATGTTCATAATCCCGATTCCTCCCACGAGCAAACTGATGGTGGCGACAGCGCCCAGTAGGAGAGTGAGCATCTTGGTCGTGGAGGAGAGGGTTTGTATCACTTCACGCAAATCGCGCACGTTAAAATCGTCTTCATCGCCTGCACGAATATGGCGGCGCTCTCGCATCAAGGAGATGATGGCAGTTTTCATATTTTCGATCGATGAGGGGTTTTTTGCGGAAACGAGAATAGCAGATATTTCTTGATTTCCACTGATGCGGCGTTGAAACATCCGTATGGGTACGACGATGAGGTCGTCTTGATCCATCCCAAACATCGAAGCGCCCTTTGGATGCAGCACACCGATTACCTGACAGGAGAAATTACCCATTCGGATGGAAGCATCAATGGGCGTCTGTGTCCCAAAGAGCTCTTTGCGGATTGTTTCTCCGATAACACAGACCGCTTTTCCCCCTTTGAGCTCTGCCTCGGTAAAGGCGCGTCCCTCTTCGACCTGCCAATCCTTGACTGAAAAGTAATTGTTATCGCTTCCCTCAATTGAGGTAGAGTAGTTTTGGTTTCCGTAAACGGCTTGCATTCCTTTGGAGGATACGGGAGCAACCCCTTTGATACCGCCAATGTCGCGCGTTATGGCGGTAAGATCATCGTTGGTAAAGCGTTTGGCTACCGTATCGCCACCGGGACTATGTCGATCTTGCCCTGGACGAATGATAACCATATTGCTGCCGAGTTTTGAGATGCTTTGGGTGACGTATGCGGTTGTCGCATCGCCCAACATCACCATGGAGATAACGGAAGCTACCCCGATAACAATCCCCAGCGTGGTGAGAAAAGAGCGCATAGCACTGCGGCGAATTTCACGCAGTGCGAGGATAAAGGCATTGCCTATCATGGGTGCTCATTTTGGGCGGTATCGATGCATCCGTCGCGAAAATGGACGATACGTGAAGCAAATTGCGCCATCTCGTTTTCATGCGTGACCATAATGATCGTAATGCCTTTGTCGCGATTAAAGGAACGAAGAAGCTCCATAACTTCGATGCTTTTATGCGTATCGAGATTGCCCGTTGGTTCATCTGCCAAGAGGACGAGAGGATTGGTGACGATGGCGCGGGCGATGGCGACGCGTTGCTGCTGCCCGCCTGAAAGTTCACTGGGGGTATGGTGGGCAACATTTTCCAAACCAACACTCTTGAGCGCTTCCATCGCCAGAGCTCTGCGTTCATGCGCTGGGACGCCACGATACAGCAATGGGAGCTCGACGTTTTCAAGTGCGGAGGTCTTCCCTAGCAAATTAAACCCTTGAAAAACAAAACCGATGTAGTGGCGCCGTAGCAGCGCTCGCTGATCACGACTAAGCGCCCCCACATCAATCCCCTCAAAGAGGTATTTACCCTCGGTGGGGACATCGAGACATCCGATGATGTTCATAGCCGTTGATTTTCCCGATCCACTGGGTCCCATGATGGCAACGAACTCCCCCTTTTGGATGGTGAGATCAACCCCTTGCAGTGCGTATGCGGCGGCATTGCCTTGGCCATAATATTTTTTAGCCCCTTTGAGCTGTATGACCGGCTTTGAAGTCATGGTTGCTCTTGGACTCCGGTGATGATTAAATCTCCAATTTTGAGGCTTGATGCGGTAATCATACTCAGGATTCCGTTGCTTTTGCCCAATTTAACTTTTACTTTGGTGGGAATGTCATTCTTGAGCACCCAAATATGGTCTCCTTGATCGGTTTGGTCCATTGCGTGCTTTTTCTTTTTTTTCGTATCATCCTTGTTCGCCGGCGGGCTAAAACGCACTGCGGCATTGGGCACTACAAGGACATTTTTAAGCGTATCGGTGATAATGGAAGCACTTGCCGTCATCCCTGGACGCAAGAGCAAATCGGTGTTGCTCACTTGCACGACCGCTTCGTAGGTGACAACGCCGCTGACGATGGCAGAGTTAAGGCGCAGTTGGATTATTTTTCCCTCAAAT
Organism: Campylobacterota bacterium; assembly: GCA_030836825.1. Taxonomy (GTDB): domain Bacteria; phylum Campylobacterota; class Campylobacteria; order Campylobacterales; family Sulfurimonadaceae; genus Sulfuricurvum. The sequence goes on along the minus strand of JAUPLR010000126.1, from coordinate 935 downwards.
TGTCTGTTCGCATAGGCATCAACGGTAAAGAGAACCTTTTGACCTTCTTTGACACCGCCAATATCCGCTTCATCAACGCTGACAATCGCCCTCATCCGTGTTAAATCTTCGGCAAGAGTAAATAAAATAGGGGTTTGCATGGCGGCAACAACGGTTTGCCCCGGTTCGACTTTTCGGTTTAGCACAATACCGTTTATCGGAGAAACAACAACGGCTTTGCGCAGATTGTCTTCATCGCTTTTGAGTTGAGCACTGGATTGGGAAACTTGCGCTTTGGCTGCGGCAAGGGATGCTTTGGCTTGGATGAGCATGGTTGCGGAGGATTGCATCTCTTTGCGTGAGGGATAATTGCCACCGGTGGAGGCATACATGGTTCGGATTCGGTCATTTTCAATAGTGGCATTGTCCACTGCTGCTTTGGCGCTTTGTTCATTGGCCTGCGATTTTTCTAAAAGCGCTTGGGAGCTTGTGCGTGCGGCGGTGAGCCTTGTCGTATCGAGTCTTGCCAAAATTTGACCGCTTTGAACACGATCGTTGTAATCCACTAACACCTGATCGATGGTCCCTGATACCTCGATTCCGACATCAATGGTATTGGTGGGTTCGAGGTTACCGGTTGCTGAAACCGTTGTTGTGAGGTCTTGGACTTTGAGTGGGACGGTGACATAAACCGTTTTGTCTTTGGCGGTTCGGTTTAGGCTGTAGGCTGTAAGGGCAGCGATAATGAGAAGCGCCACTGCCCCCCAGAATATTTTTTTCCACCGTTTTGATGAGGATTGTTGGTTGAGCCCGAGGGTTGTTTCGATGGTGTTGGATGTCATAGTTTGGATTCCTGTGGATGTCGCATTTGATGATGAAGTTGCGAAAGCTGAATTTGAATGTTGATTTCATGTATGTTGATCTCAAGCTCTTCGATAGAATAGGTATTTTGGAGT
>JAUPLR010000125.1 GCA_030836825.1 Campylobacterota bacterium | reverse complement strand
TTCGACTTCTGAGATCAAAGTATCGATGGTGATTGATGAAAAATATGCAGAATTGGCAGTGCGCTCACTTCACAGCGCCTATTCGCTGGACCAATAATGCGTCAATTTGACCAGTGGACTCTCGAAGCTATACGTGAAGAGAAGTCAGCAATGAGCTGGTTTGAAGAACAGCGTTATGAATGGATTCCCCAAATCGCCAGTGCCATGGATCAAATCATGAAAGGGCGGACGATTGTCCTCGTCACTGATCCTCAGCGTCGATGGTTCTCCCACTACATTACCGAGACCATCAATAAAAAACTCAAAGAGCGCCCCATGATCCCCATCGTCTATTTAGATGGTTTGTACCCGCACATCGACCAACTGGTGGACGCGGAGACGATGGATACGCTGGGGGATATGCTGGACCTTTCATACAAAGGTGAGTACTTCTTTTGGTACATTGGAAAAGGCGGTGATGAGAGACGTGCAGATATCGTGAAGCGTACGGACAATGCGCTTATGTGGATAATGGATGAAAATTATCCCAATGCCCTTAGCTTGCGTTCGTATGATACACTGATTGATATTAAACTGTTACAGCTGTACCGCTTGTTTGATAAAACACTTTCGGCCGTATTGTTTGGGGAGATTGATGTTCACGCCTAGTGGAGGCTCTATTGTAATCACGCAGCGTTTTGAAGACAAATCGCTGGAAATCCAACAAGCGCTTTTACCGCTTCGATGTGTTCGTTTTATACGCGAAGATTTTAAAATTGAAGATGCCAAAGAGGTCATTAGCGAAGCCTATAAGAGTGAATCGCAAATCAAAACATTAATTTTAGGAGCCAAGAGCTTCACGATTCCTGCTCAAAACGCGCTACTTAAAATACTCGAAGAACCTCCTCATCATATTGCGTTTATCTTGCTTGCCCCTAATAAAAGTACCTTTTTGCCCACCGTTCGTTCGCGTTTATCCCTGACCCAAGAACGCAGCGAAAAACAGTATGCACCAATAACGTTGAGTCTTCGTACTCTGGATTTATCCAGTATGTTTACGTGGGTCAAGGAGCATGAAAAACTCAAAAAGCATGAAGCCAAAGAACTGATTGAAAATCTTTTTCATCACGCAGCACACGCAGAAACGTTAGCCTTAACAACGACGCAAATAGAAGGATTTGATAAAGCATTTCGTCTTATTGAGCTTAATGCGCGTGTACAAAGTGTTCTCGTGATGATATTGATGAATTTTCTCAAAGAGGTAAAACGTGCACGTTGAACATCTTTCCTCGACACTAAATTTACGGGCAGCGCTGCAAGAGCTAAAGGTGGATGCCGCAGGGGTCTCTATTTTAGAAAGTAAGGGGCAAATGCATTTAATCCGCATTGTTGATTTACACGTGGGTGCGGCGAATATTCTCAAGCAAGATGCCCTGAGTGTCGGGGCGGATCTGGCGGTTCCCAGAGGGACAGTGACCGCGATGGAGCCACGCGTAAACGCTATTTTAATTGCAACCCAACGGCAACTGCAACAGCTTGCCAAAAAGGAAAAAGCACAACCCTTCGGACTCAAAGCACTGGCTCTGGAATTGGAGCGTTATTGCCACAAGAAAACGGGTGAAGAGATTCAAATTATGGGGATTATCAATGCCAATGATGACAGTTTCTACCCGCAAAGTCGATACAAAGAGGCCCATGCCATTGAAAAAATTGAGAGGATGATTCACGAGGGTGCGCATATTATTGACATCGGAGGGGTTTCGAGCCGTCCAAACGCTCAAGGGGTGAGTGCGCAAGAGGAATTAGAGCGGGTACGTCCTATCATTGACAGTTTGTATGAACAGCGCATGTATGAGAAAGTTCGCTTGAGTTTAGACAGTTTTGAGCCCTCTGTTATCGCCTATGCCTTAGGAAAAGGATTTGGCATTGTGAACGATATCACCGGTTTGGCAAACGATGAGGTAGCACGCTTGTGCGCCTCTTACAACGCGACAGCCGTGGTCATGCACATGAAGGGAAATCCACAAACGATGCAAGATAATCCAACGTATGGTTCGGTATTGCGCGAAGTAGGGCAATTTTTCCAAGAGCGTCTCGAAAAAGCCGACAAATTTGGAATTAAAAACATCATTCTCGATTGTGGAATTGGTTTTGGAAAACGGTTGGAAGATAATTTGGCGCTTATTGCCCACCAAAAACATTTTAGCTGTTTTGGAAAACCGCTGCTTGTAGGTGCCAGCCGAAAATCAATGATCGATCAGATTATTCCCACGCATAGCGATGAACGTTTAAGCGGTACGTTGGCCATTCACCTCAAAGCAATCGAAGAGGGCGCCAGTATTGTAAGAGTACATGATGTCAAAGAGCACGTACAAGCCATTGGCGTATGGAAGGCGTTACGAGGATGATCATGAGCAACAGTGTTGTCATCGTCACCTTGTCTCTTTTGATTATGCTGTCACCTTTTTTATCAAGAGTAACAAGACTTCCGGTGGTAGTCGTGGAAATTTTATTGGGCAGTATTGCGGGTTATTTTGGCTTTTTGGTTGAAAATGAACTCTTTAAAATTATTGCTAAAGTCGGATTTTTATACCTGATGTTTTTGGCAGGGATGGAAGTCAATCTCAAAGAATTTGGATTTGCAAAGTCTTCTTTATTGCGCCGTACGATCATCTATTTTACTATGCTCTATGGATGTTCTTTCAGCCTTTATTTTTATTATGATCTAAGTGCCGTATATCTTGTGACATTTCCCATTTTTTCCTTGGGAATGCTCATGGCATTGGTCAAAGAGTACGGAAAAAATCAGCCATGGCTTGCGTTGGCACTCAATATTGGTATTATCGGTGAACTCGTAAGTATCATGGCATTGACGATTCTTAGTGGTGGATTGGAATACGGGTACAATCGGGAGTTCTTGATTACCTTGGGCGGGTTATTTGCTTTTTTAATCGGGTTTGTCCTCTTTTTTCGAGGTATTCGTATTTTATTTTGGTGGTATCCGGGGCTTAAAACGCTTATTATGCCGCATGACGACGGAAAAGATCAGGACATCCGATTTTCGATGTCGCTCATGTTTATTTTGGTCGCGGGAATGTTGTATCTCAAAATCGATGTGGTTTTAGGAGCTTTTTTGGCAGGGACCTTTATTGCGACGCATTTCAAGCATAAAACAGAGTTGCCTGAAAAACTTTCTTCTTTTGGATTTGGATTTTTGGTTCCCATCTTTTTTATACACGTTGGCTCAACCGTAGCATTGGAGGCATTTACAGATCCTAAAATATTACAAATGGCCTTTTTCATAGCAAGTGCGATTATTGGAATTCGACTAGTAAGTTCATTAGTAGCTTATCTAGGATATTTGGGATTTAAAAATACCATTTTATTTTCTTTGAGTGATTCTATGCCATTGACGTTCACTGTTGCTATTGCAACCTTGGGATTTCAAGCAGATGCAATAAGTCATGATGAGTATTATGCGTTTATTGTCGCGAGTATGGGCAGCGGTATATTGATTATGATTCTGATAAAAATACTTTACAATTTTTTCTACCCAAAGAATCAAAAATAGTTAAAATTTTCAGCGAAAACAAGGTACAATCGACCCACTATGAGTTATGTGAAAAATGAATTAGCAATCAATTTTGGGGAGAAGGAGTTTCTGTGGATTTAACGGTTATTTTGGGTCTGCTTATAGCGGTCGCTTCTATAAGCACGGGGGATATTCTTGACGGCGGAAATCCTCTGCATATTATCCACTTGGCGTCTCTTATTGTTATTTTCCCCACTACAATGTCGGCAGCGGCAATTGCAACGGACGGTGAATACGTAAAAGGTGCTTTTAAAAATCTTGGTATGGTGTTTAAAAAATCGCCGATAAATTTGGAAGAACGTATCAAAGAAATAGTCGAGTTGGCGTTAATGGCTCGTCGGGATGGTCTTTTATCGTTAGAAAAGAGGGTTTCTGAACTTGACAACGAGTTTTTAAAGCAAGGTCTGAGTATGGCCGTTGATGGTAACGAAATTGATACGATTTCTGAAACGTTAGAAGCCGTTATAGAAGAGACGGAAGAATATTATCATGGGTGTGGGCACTATTGGATTCTTGCAGGGGAAACTTCGCCGGTTATGGGGCTTATTGGAGCCGTTTTGGGGCTTATTTTGGCGCTTCAAAAGCTTGATAATCCAGCTGAAATGGCAC
>JAUPLR010000124.1 GCA_030836825.1 Campylobacterota bacterium | reverse complement strand
TGAAATATAGTTTTATGAAAAGTTGGTCACCTAGTAAAGCTTAAAGTGGTTGAAAGTACGTTGTGCAGGGAAAGTGTTATGGTGACTCCAAGGGGAGAGTCACCATATTTTTACAATCCCCTAAACTAGGGTTTTTCAGAAGAGCAAACACCGTCTGTGTCACACATTTGTGTACCAAATTTGTAAGTATTCTATCAGGTTTAAAGTCTGAAAGTCAACTATTTTTTGTGTTAACAAGATCTAAGCAATAGTCACAGCTAATCCACGTGTTTAGAATTATGTACTATCTTTTCTTTCAAAAAGTTATCATTTTTGATATAATGACGCTATGAATTGGAAAATTGAGTTTTTTAACGAAACAGTAGAAGACGAGACGCTCGCATTCCCTGACAAGATTTTGGCAAAAATGCTGCATATCTTTGAGACGATCCAAGAGAATGGACCAAATCTTGGGAAACCTTATACTGATGCTTTCGGCGATGGTCTTTTTGAAATTAGAGCCAAAGGCCAAGAGGGGATAGGACGAAGTTTCTTTTGTTACGCAAGCGGAACAAAGATCATCATACTGCATTCTTTTGTCAAAAAAACTCAAAAGACACCACAAAAAGAGATAGAAATCGCGCTGAAGCGAAAAAAGGAGATAGAGAATGAAAAATAGACCTTCCTTTGAGGCATTCAAAGAAAAAGCAATGCAAAGAGAAGAAGTAAAAGCGGAATATAACGCTTTGATGCCAATTTTTGAACTTAAAAATCAAATGATCAAAGCGCGCTTAGAAGCGAATCTTTCTCAAGAAGAAGTTGCCAATATACTTCATACCAAAAAGAGTAATATTTCGAGACTAGAGAGTCCAAATTCAAAAAATCTTCCAAACCTCTCAACTCTAATTGAATATGCTAAAGCGGTAGGATTTAATCTCGAAATCAACCTAAAAAGAGCTAATTTAGCGTAATCTTACCCCCGATTTAGATAATAGGTGGTCATCTCTTCACGATGATTGAGATTCCTTACTACAAATTCGGTGGAAAACTCTTTTATAAGATCGTAGAAGTGAATAAATTGATCGCAAACAATCAAATGAGATAGGCGTTAAAAGTGAAACTTAAAGAAAAAAGAGGAGACCTAATAAAGCTTAAAGTGGTTGAAAGTACGCTGCGTAGGGAAAGTGTTATGGTGACTCCAAGGGGATTTGAACCCCTGTGACCAGGATGAAAACCTGGAATCCTAACCGTTAGATGATGGAGCCACACTAAGAATGTGGAGAATAAAAAAATGGTGTCCCGTGATGGATTCGAACCATCGACCCCTTCATTAAAAGTGAAATGCTCTACCGGCTGAGCTAACGGGACAACCTACACTAAATCATTCGGTTAGCATGATTTGTGGACGGGAATTATAGTGAATATAAGCTTTAATGTCAATGGCTTTGCCCATATTAGCCTTTTTTGCTATAATTGACCGATGAACAACTGGCTTTTTAATTTTTCTTTTGCATGGCTATTTTTACCGCCCTTGCTGTATTGTCTGTACCGCTGCAAAACAGTAGCTTTGTCCCACTATTTTCCCCATCTGCATTTTTTTACGAAACCTAACAAATGGCGCAATTTTGAATGGATACTCAAAGCGTTGGCGGTCATCTTGATGATAGGCGCATTGGCAACGCCTGTGATGGTTGATTTTTCCGATCCTCGTAACCGTAATGGAGTCGATATTGTCCTCTCTATCGATGGAAGCGGATCGATGAATGCGTCGGGTTTTGGAAAAGAGGGAAGCCGCGAAAGTCGATTTGAGATTGTTCAAAAGATTGCAAGTGATTTTGTGATGAAACGCGCTTCAGACAATATCGGTGTTGTTGTGTTTGGCGATTTTGCGTTTATCGCCTCTCCTATAACCTATGAAAAAGAGATTATTGCACAGATGATTGGGTATCTGAGCTACGCAATGGCGGGACAAAATACCGCGATTGGCGAGGGGATCGCGATGGGGGTACGTGCGCTGAAGGACTCCAAAGCGGCATCCAAGGTGATCATTTTGCTGACCGACGGGGAACATAACAGCGGGTCGATCTCTCCCAAAGAAGCCGTAGCAATGGTAAAAAAGGAGAACATTCGTCTCTATACGATCGGTATCGGACCCAAAGGGGAGTTTGACAATGCACTGCTGGATCAATTGGCACGTGATGGCAATGGAAAATTCTTTGCCGCTACCAATCAAAAAGAACTTCAAGAGGTATACGACGAGATTGATAGTATGGAGCGTTCACGGATCAAAAGCGCGCATAATGTGTTAGAAGAACACTATTTTCAGTGGTTCCTGGCCCCTGCATTATTTTTGATGACATGGCTGATATGGCGACGCAGGGGGGTGTTATGAGTTTATTGACCCCTGTATGGTTGTTGGCATTGGGATTGATTGCGGCGTATTGGATAGCCGTTAAACGTTTGGGATATCAAGCGGATGGATCACAAAAATGGCTTTTGGTATCGATGGCTTTGGTGATCGTGGCATTGGCACGTCCTGTATTGGAACAAAAACCCGTTAGCGTTGAGCAAATGGGATCGGATGTTATCGTCGCGGTAGATTTATCGCACTCGATGCGCGCTACGGATATTGCTCCCAGCCGTTTGAATGCGGCTAAAAACTTGCTAAGCGATGTGGTACGCAGTGATACACAAGATCGGTTCGGCGTGATCGGATTTACGACCAGCGCTATCATCCTCTCGCCACTAACGAAAGATACGGAGTTGTTAGAGCATCTTTTTGGTTCTTTGGATGAATCTCAGATCATCACCAAAGGGACGAGTGTGATGAGCGCACTGGAGCTTGCGCGTAAAATGTCCTATGCCAAACAGCCTTTGGTAATTCTTCTCACCGATGGAGGGGATGAAGCATCGTATGGCAAAGAAGCTGATTTTGTGCGTGATAATAATTTGCGTTTGAGTGTCGTGATGTTAGGAACAGCACAGGGTAGTACATTAGCAGAAGGCGAGGGAACGCTCAAAGATGAAAAGGGTCACATTGTCGTGAGTGCACGCAACGACGCGATTGGCGAGGTTGTCGAAGCGAGCGGTGGAAAGATGATTGAAGGCGCCGATGCGAGTGCGGTGCGAGAGTTGATAAACAAATCACGTTCGGAGGATTTTCAAGGCAAATCAACGGTATTGCGGTATCAGGAACTCTTTTATATGCCTTTGATTTTAGCTTTGATTGCTTTTATCCTCTCTATGACCTCTTTGGGATCTAACGTTTCAAAAAACATTTTGGCGGTTTTAGCGCTCATAGGTGTTTCTTCCAATGCGGATATCCTCGATTTTGCCTATCTTTACGGTGCAAAAAAAAATTATGAAGCAAAAAACTATGAGCGATCAGCGCAACTGTACGCTCATGTAAAAACATCCAAAGCCAAATACAATCAAGCTACGGCATTGTATAAGGCGGGGAAATATCACGATGCGCTGGCGGTGTATCACTCTATTAAATCAAACGATCCGATTTTCAAAGCGACCCTTTATTACAATAGCGGGAATTGTTACATACGTCTCCAAGAATTTGAGAACGCGAGGGATGCGCTGCTAAAGTCATTGACACTGCATTACACCAAAGAAGCCGATGATAACCTCCGTTTTATAGTGCAGGTAGCAGAACAAAAAAGTCTCAATGTGCGCAAAGAAAAAAAAGATCAGTTTCAAGCCGAAGCCGGTTCGCCAAAAGGGGAGTCAAAGCCGGCCAAACAAGGAGGCGGCAGTAACATGAAAAGCGATATGGCAGCAGGTGGCGGAGGCGATGAGGGAAAAAAAGTCCAGAGCGATCCAAGGCTGTCGATGTCACAGGGCAAAGCCCGTTTGAGCTCGACACAGTATGAGTTGATTAATCAAAGGAGTGTGCATGAAACAAAGCCTTGGTAGTGTGTTGCTTTTGTGCGTATTGATGGCGGTATCAGTGAATGCTGCGCAGTACTCGTGGAGTGTTCTAAAAGCGCCCAAAGAACTGCACGTAGGTGAGGGTGCAATTGTCCGTTATCAGTGTCTTTTTGATAGCAGCGCAGGGGATTATACGGTGGTATTTAATCCCACCCATTCAAAGAGCTATAAAGCATCCATGGTGACGCAAGATGATCGCGTAAGCAACGGGAAGCGAATCTTGCAGTTCGACGTCCTGATTACTCCTGTTACTGCGGGGATTTTGGATATCAAGCAGGACGCTTTGATGCGACATACGACGTTTGCTTCGATCGAAAATGCCTCCATCGGGCGTGACAATGTGAAAAAATACGATTTCAACGATGAAAAAGCAAGCATGCCAAGCGTAAAGATTACAGGCGTGGACAACACGGCGGATCTCAGCGGCGAGATTACTTTTGCGGTGCAGGTGGATAAGGTTAAAGTCCGTTCCCACGAACCAGTGCATCTGAGTCTCTATGTACGAGGACGGGGTAATCTCAATGAATTCGTCCCGTTTGAGCTTAATATCAGCGGGGTGAAGCATTTTAGCGAGCCTGCGTATCGAGATCTTTCTTTGGGGGAGAATGGATATGAGGGGGAAATTCGTCAAGAGTTTGCCCTTGTGGCCCAAAAGAGTTACGTGATTCCCTCTTTTAGCGTAAGTGTTTTTGATACCAAAACCCACGCCAATAAGATTTTACGTTCGCAACCGATAAGCGTAGAAGTTGAAAAAGGGTTCGAGCCAAGCAATCTTCTGGATTCACCGCCGTCGCATGGTTACGGTGATTGGAAGCGGTATGGAATGTATGCCCTTTTTATGCTGCTGGGCGTTATTTTGGCTGAGGTTATGCGATGGCTATGGGCCCATCGTCCCCGAAGAAAAAGCAAAGCGTTTTGGGAGGGTGCCGCAACGGTAAAAGAGCTGAGTGTTTTACTGTCACTGCGAGGAGAGGTACAATACGCGGAAGTTATTCAAATGTTGGATGAGGGAAATGTCACTCTAAACGAAGCCAAAAACAAACTAAGACTGATGATAAGTACAAACGAGGAGAAACAACGATGATAAAAATAATAGACGCGATACGTACCGAAATAGCCAAAGTAGTGGTCGGGCAAGAGAAAATGATTGACGGGCTTTTGATCGGATTGTTATGCGAGGGGCATATCCTCATCGAGGGGATTCCGGGATTGGCGAAAACAACGACAGTCAAAGCGCTGGCGCAAACATTGGGCTTGGAGTTTAAACGCGTTCAATTTACCCCTGACTTGCTTCCCAGCGATATTTTGGGTGCTGAGGTGTATGATCCGCAAAATAACCAGTTTAAGATCAAAAAAGGGCCTATTTTTACCAACCTTCTCCTTTCAGACGAGATCAATCGCGCTCCCGCAAAAGTACAATCCGCACTGCTTGAAGCAATGCAGGAGAGGCAGGTGACTTTGTCGGATGAGAGTTTCGAGTTGTCTTCTCCCTTTTTGGTGATGGCGACGCAAAATCCGATCGAAAATGAGGGTGTCTATCCGCTGCCAGAAGCACAGCTGGATCGTTTTATGCTCAAAATAAAAGTGGGCTATAACAGTGCGCAAGAGGAACTTCTCATTGCGCGTCGTATTGCCTCCAAGCGTTCTGAATCCATACATGCTGTCGTTAATGCGCAGGTGCTGAAAGAGTTGCAAGAGGCAGTTAAAAAGGTTCACGTCGATGAAGAGATAGAGCAGTATATGATAGCGCTTGTCAGGGCCACGAGAGAGCCGGAGAATTTTGGTTTGGAATCGATCAAGCGCTATATCCAATTTGGTGCTTCTCCTCGTGTCAGTATCGATATGTTCAAAGCCGTCCGTGCGGTAGCGTTTTTAAGGGGAAAAGATTTCGTTACCCCCAGTGACATTGCGAGTATCGTCAAAGATTTGATGCGGCATCGTATTGTTTTGTCCTATGAAGCAGAAGCTGAAGGGATTGATGTTGATACTTTGATCGAACAAATCGTTACTGCAGTGCCGATTCCGTAAATTATGAAGACCACTACCGAAATCCTTCTCAAAGCACGTCGCCAAATCGTGGGTGACCGTATTGGTAACAATGCCTCGATGTTTCGGGGTGAGGGATATGATTTTCTGGAATTACGCGAATACGTTTCGGGTGATGACACGCGTCATATTGATTGGAACATCACGGCCAAAATGCAGCGCCCCTATGTCAAAGTGTTTCGGGAAGAGCGAGAACTCAATGTTGTAAGCGTGGCGATGTTGGGTGGTGCATTGGACTTTGGTAAAGAAACACGGAAAATCGAGTGTGTTGCCCAAGCCGTTGCCCTGATCGGTTACTCGGCAATAGGCAATGGAGATGTGTATACGCATTATAATTTTTCGCAAGATTTGAGAGATGAGGTACGTGCGGCCAAAAAGAAGTTTGCGGTGAGTGAGAGTGTTCATAAGGTGATGAACGCACCTCTTTTAAATCACAAAGCAAATTATACCGGCATGGCACAAGACCTCTATAAGCGGCTTAAGAGACGGTCTCTTATTGTGGTGATCGGCGATTTTTTTGAGATTCCGGACATGCGATTGTTGGCTAAGAAGCATGAAGTTGTGGCGGTTATCGTGAGAGATCGGCTAGAAGAGAAGCCTGAACCTTTTGGGTTTACCGCGATGATGGATCCAGAGAACGGGGCTGTGTTGGAAGGGAATTTTAATGCAGCGAGTGTTCAAAAATACCATGAAAAAGTTAGGGTGCATGATGGACTATTGTTTGAACAATTACGACGTGACGCCATTCGTTCCACAAAACTGTATACCGACAGTAATGCCGTGGTGACACTGCGGCGATTGTTTGAGGGGAGATTATGAAGTCCTCCTCTGCGGATATTCCTGTACATGACATAGCGCCGCTCTTAGAGATATATGAGTATTCGATTTATTGGTTTATGGTTCTCATTGTGATGGCTTTTGTGATGGTGAGGCAGATGCGTATGAAGAAAAAATCCAAGGAGATAAATGCACGCAGTGAGCGTTATGAACGTTTCGCTCGTATCGATATGCGAAATCCAAAAGCGGCAGCGTATGAAATTTGCAAGCAGGGTTCTTTTTTCGCACACGATAACGAGGAAACCCGCAATGCCTATCAAATACTTTTTAAACGCTTAGAACCCTATAAATATGCGCGCACGGTTGACGCAATTGACGAAGAAACCCTTATGCTCTACGCCTCTTATCAAAAGAGGATTGCTGCGTAGATTAGGAAAAAATTTCCTGCAGTTTATTGGCGTTTTTCATTTCATTGTGCAGCGATGCGTAGTCTTCCGCTAACAAGGCTTCTTTGAGCGCGGAGAGTTCCAGCTCGAAGAGTTCCACGGCACCCAAGACATTTGCACGATTTTGGCGAAAGATATCTTCCCACATATTCGGAGAACTTTGCGCCAAACGGCTCATGGAACGAAATCCACCTGCTGCGAGGGTGAGAATGTTTTCTTTTTCTTCTTGTGCCAGTACGGTATTGGCAAGTGCATACGAGATAACGTGAGGCATATGGCTGATAAACGCCGCATGGCGGTCATGCTGACCAGCGCCCATGGTGTGTATTTGCATGTTAAGGGCACGAAAAAGTTTTAGAGCCGTTGCACGCTGCACTTCGCCGCTGTGCTCTAGGTCACACATAACGAGTACTTTATCTGTGTAAAGCCCCTCAACTGCCGCATTGGGACCAAACTGCTCGGTCCCTGTCATGGGATGAGCGGCAACAAAATTTTTGCGGATTGCTTGGGGAACCGCTTGCACGATGAGCGCTTTGGTGCTTCCAAGATCAATGAGGGTTTTGTCGCTTCCCGCCAAATCGACGCAGCCATTCAACAGTCGTATTACCCCATCAACGGGTACGGCGAAAAAGATGACGTCACAACGTTCTTTGAGTACCTCAAAAGGGACAATGGCATGCACAAGTCCACGTGCTAACGCGATCGTTTGGTGTTCTAAATTGTGGTCGCTTCCTACTACGGAAGAGACAAAAGGGAGCTTTTGAAGGGAGAGCGCTAAAGAACCCCCCATTAATCCAAGCCCGACGATTCCAATGTTCATTATGAACCTTTAATAATTGTACTTTATAAACGGTATTTTAGCAGATTTTGAGTTACATTTACGGTACATTAATTATCACGGTGATAGAATAAGAACTAATTTAATGCCATGGATTCTAATTTGAAAAAAACTGCCCTTTCCCTTTTTCTCTCTTCTGCCATTTTGGGTGCCGCTGTTGAAAATGTAACCGCTATTAAGTATGAAGGAATGGTCCATATTTCGCAAGCCGTTGCCCATCAGCTCAACGAGATAAAAATAGGCGAGCCGCTTGATCCTGTTCGTTTAGATAAAACAATCAAAACATTTTTTGATCAGGGCTATTTTGAAGATGTTTGGGTCCAAGAAGAAGCGGGAATCGTGACTTTTCATTTCAAAGAGAAGCCGATTATTTCCAAAGTAGAGCTCAAAGGGTTCAAAGAAAGTGACCAAGAAGCACAAAAAAGCCTTTTGCAAATAGAGAAAGGGGCTCTCTATGATGCCAAGCGCATCGAGGGTGCGAAAAAACGCATTGTTGAGGCATTGAACCAAGAGGGCAAGATTGATTCGGCCGTAGAGGTTGAGACAGAAACCCTCGACAATGGCAGTATAAGCGTGAAGTTTATAGCAAACGAAGGCGAAGAGATCATTATCCAAGAACTTAAATATCATGGGGTTTCGGGAGTGGATCCTGACGAGTTTGATGCGATTATTGCGAACAAAGAACGTGATTTCATAGGATGGATGTGGGGACGCAATGACGGTAAAATGAAAATTGCTGAATTGCAGTACGACCCCTTGCGTATTCATGATTACTACATGCAATTTGGGTATTTAAATGCAAAAGTGGATGCACCGTTTGTCGCGGTTGATTTTAATCGCTACGAAGCCAAAGTATCTTATAACGTTTTTGAAGGGGATGTCTTTCGTGTCAATGATATCCTTATTTTTCAAGATACCAAGGTTATTGAAGATCAATCTCTTTTGGACGTAATAGCGCTGGAAAAAAATAAGCCGTTTAACATCAAAACTTTTCGCGATGATGCGGACCGTATCAAAACCAAAATCGCCGATCTTGGGTATGCGTTCGTACAAGTACAGCCTGATTTGCGTCAAGACAAAGAAACCAAGACGGTTGAAGTTATTTACCGCATTGTACCGGGTAAAAAAGTGCGCATTGGAAATGTAATCATTGCTGGAAACAATAGGACGCTTGACCGAGTTGTACGTCGTGAGCTCTTTTTGGCGCCGGGCGATTTATACAGCCTCACAAACCTCAAAGATTCGCGTAATGCGCTTGGACGTACGGGTTATTTTGAGACCAATACGATTGAAGAAAAACGTATCGATGATGAGACGATGGACATCATTGTCCAAGCCAAAGAAGCACCGACAGGAAACATACAGCTTGGTGGCGGATACGGTAGTTTTGGTGGATTGATGCTCAGTGCTGCTATCAGTGACCGCAATATCTTCGGATCAGGGATTACGGTAGGGCTGAATTTAGAAAAATCGGAACGTACCAGCAGCTATGCGTTTAATATTTCCAATCCGCGCCTTAATGACAGCGATTTTAGCGGTAACTTTGCCATTAACAATACGTCAACCGAATACGATACCTACACGACAACTTCTCGTGGGCTTAGCATTGGAACGGGTCATCGATTCAACCGTTATTGGAGCGGTTATGTCGGATACAACTATTCACAAAACTCGTACAGCGATTTATCCGATGTCAATCTCACGGCAGAACAAGTGCGGTTTTTTGAAAGTTATGCAAAGAGCTCTGTGCTGGCTTCCGCATCGTATGACAGTACGGATGATTATTATGTGGCCAGAGAGGGGATGACTTTTTCTCAAAGCTTTGAAAAAGCGGGAGCGGGGGGAGATACTGATTTCTTAAAAAGCCGTTCGACCTTTGGTATTTATAGAGGATTGCAAAAGCTAACCGATTTCGATTTGATTCTGCGCTATAAGGCACGTTATAACTACGTTACAAGCTCCGGCTTTCTCCCAATCAATGAACGTTTTTACATGGGGGGAATCGGTTCTGTTCGTGGGTATCAAAGCTACTCCATTTCACCAATTTTAAAAGATACGAGTGGGGCTGCGCTATTAGATTCAAATGGAGAAGAACAAAAAATCGGGGGAGAACAGACTTTTTCAAACAGTTTTGAGCTCAGCTTTCCTCTTGTCCCAGAAGCGCGTATGCGCGCTACGGCCTTTGTCGATTATGGGATGATAGGAAATGATTCTCTAACGGAGATCAAGCGCGGAGGTTATGGGCTATCGCTAGAGTGGTTCAGCCCTGTTGGACCTTTGCAACTGGTATTTTCAAACCCTATTGGAGACAAGACAGGGGATGATGTTACCCACTTTGAGTTCACAATCGGTCAAAGATTCTAATAACGATTAGTCGCGAAGCCGAATGGATAGATGTGACGGAAGCGGAAGGTTTTTAAGCTGTTCACGCACGAGATAGAGATTTTTTCCTTCAACGGTCAATAAGCCATCGGCAAAAGAAAGCAGTAAGGATTGGGCACTACTTCGCTGTGCGAGCAGAATGTGCGACAGCCACAAAATCGTATAAAGGGCATCGAGTATTTTAGTGGCGGGGAGAAGCGATCCATAGCTGTTTTTAGGAATTAAATCCGAAGAGGTATTTCCTTTTTTAAATAACAGCAAATGGGAAACGAGCGCAATTTGAGAATGGGTTAGCCCATAATCAAGAGCATTGAGTGCTAAGTAGTGACTGTGTTTTTGATAAGCATAATACTGTACTCCCAGTCCGATAGGTAATAATTTGGCTGCCATAACGAGTTGAGTACGAAAAGATGCCGGAATCTCTAAATGTTTATGCATAAGCTCAAAGAGACGTTTGGCCAAGGCAGAGCATTGGGTGCCATGGTCGCTGAGCGTGCCGTAGGTGTCCAGAAGATAGCGCAGTGATGGGTTATAATTCTGAGGGAATCGATCTTTTGCGTTGCGCAGTAAATCACTCAGATAAACACCCTCGCGAACACCGACGCCGCTGCAAACAAGCTTCTGCGCATTCAAACGGTTGGCAATACGCTGTAGTATAAGTGTTCCGGGCTTAATGGTGTCAAAACGATCGGATTTGATATTCAGCGATTTGAGTTTTTTAGGAGAAGCTTCCATGATGGCATTGGTAAATGTGCCAAAGATTTCTTTTGTGGTTGAGTAGCCATGAAGTTTTTCAAGCGGGTATTTTTCTTTTTTCATCAGCGAACGGGTCAGGGCTCGAAAGGTTCCCCCAACGCCGACGAGTGTCTGGGTTGATTCAAAAGGCAGGGCATTAAGTGCCTCATCAATGTAGCGCGTTGCCCCCTCGATGTCGCCGTGATCCATGAAGAGTTCTTTGAGGCGTACAGTGCCGATGTTAAGTGAAAACATTTGTTCGACTACGCCATTGGATAGTTGTGCGAACTCGCTTGATCCGCCCCCTACGTCCACGCTTATGGCATCCATGGGGGGGAGGAGATTGGCACACGCGATACCGCCGAGGTAGGCTTCTTTAGGGCCATCAATGACTTTGATGCTTAGAGAGTGTTCCTGACGAACGCGTGCAATAAATTCAGTAGAGTTGGGAGCATCACGCAGTGCAGAAGTAGCGACACAAAGAATCTTGCGCGCTTTAAAAGAGCGCGCAATAAGCAAAAATTCGCCTAGTGCACTGGATGTGCGATCCATCGCCGATTTTTGAAGATGACCGCCATTGGTATAGGCAGCCTCACTCAGGCGCACCGAACTCTTAACTTCATGAATAATATGAAAAGCAAAACGGCTTGTTTTCTGTACAACCGCCATGCGCATCGAGTTAGACCCAATGTCAATGATGGCGGTGCATTGCGCCATCTATTCTTCTTCTTCTGTCAGCTGTTTAAATTTATAGAGAAGCTCTTGCGTTGTTTCCGCATTTTCTTTGTCGGGGAGAATGCAATCGACGGGACAGACAGGAATGCACGCGGGTTCATCGTACAATCCAACACACTCGGTACAACGATCCGGTTCGATAAAATAAACGGGATCGCCCTCTTCAATAGCATCCATCGGGCACTCTTCGCGACATGCATCACATGCAATACATTCATCCGTAATGATCAGTGGCATAGTTAAACCTTGTATAGTAATATGATAATGGGCGATTTATATCAAAATCTACCTTAATGGGAGGTTTTATTTGTGTTGGGCAGCAAACAGTAGAGTTTAGCCGGTAAAACGAGTCGGGCAACCGTACCGTCAATCCCGTCGGTTCGGTTGGTAATGCTAATCTCTGCGCCAATGGCTTCTGCGGCACTTTTAGCAAGGAAAAGGCCTAATCCGGCGCCCGACTTGTTCCCTTGGCGCTTGAAGGGGGCGAAGAGGTCTATTGTCTCATCTACGCCGCATCCTTCGTCGATGACTTCGACAACAATATCGGTATTGTGCAAATAGCTTTTGAAGAGAATGCTTTTTCCTGGAGGGGTGAATTTCAGGGCGTTTTGTAAAAAGTTTTGCAATATTTGATTGAGAAGGGTGACTTGCAAGACGGCGGTAAATGTCTCCGGTTGAAAGTCTGTTTCAAATTTTTTGTTCTCACTGTGCGTCAGGAGGGCAAAATCACCTTCCCATTTCTTGAGAATCTGTATGATGTCGGCCTCGATGGGCATTTCTAGCTGTGCCCCCTCTTGCCGTCCGATATTAAGGATATCGCTAATGATCTTATTCATTTCATCGACACTTTGGTTGGTAATGCGCAGTGCTTCGATGTACTCTTCGACGCTTCGCTTCTTGATTAGAGTCACCTGATTTTTGAGCTTGATGACAGCGAGAGGGGTTTTGAGCTCATGCGCTGTTCCGATGAAAAGCTCTTTTTGGTACTTAACAAAATTTTGAATTCGCCCCATGAGTCGATTGAGCGTTTCACCAAGGGGCTCGAACTCCTCTGGAAGCTGATCCACTTTGATGGGACGAAGGAGATGTTCGTTCATATTGGCAAGACGTCTGGATAATGCGCTAACGGGGGCAATAAGCATCTTTGAAAAAGCGATGGCATAGAGGATGATAACGATAAAGCCAAAGGCGTTGATGATGAAAATGGATTTTAGTATTTTTTGCAGAAGGTTTTTTGTTGCGGTAATATCACGACTTATTTTAAGATAGGTCGAGTGCTCAAAATCAAACGGATAGATGAGCGTCAATCTTGTTGTTTTATCAAGATTGGTCGTTTCAACGAATTCGATAGCTCCCTCATTTTTTTGAAGCGTAACCAAATCAATCTTCAGATCAGATAACATATCCGTATCTCTTTGTGCCAGCGCTGTTATGGATTCGGAGGCGGAAATGTTTTGAGCTTTGGTAATGAGTTCGGACTGTTTTTCATCGTAAATGGATTGTTTGATAAAAAGATAAAGAAAAGAGGAAAAGAGGACAACAAGCGCCGCCGAAGCGACAATGAGCTGGAATAAGAAACGGCGTCGTATACTTCTTTTGGAAAACATAGAGACGTCCTTATTGTAAGAAGGCTGGATTTAGTTAACTTCTTTTGGAAAACAAAAACGGTATCCTCGACGGCGTACGGTTTCAATCGTTGTAATACCAAGAGGCTTATCCATTTTCTGACGAATTTGGTTGATGGCAACTTCGATAACGTTTGGCGTAACGAGCTCAGGTTCTTCCCAAATGGCATCGAGTAACTGTTCTTTAGAAACGATTTGATCGCGATGGCGAGCAAGATGCGTAAGTACCTCAAAAGGCTTGCCTTTGAGTTCAATCTCTTTTTCTTTGTAGATGATTTTTTCTTCTTCAGGGTTAATGATAAGATCATCAATTTCGATGATGTTGCTTCCGCCAAAACGCAAGCGTGCCTCGATACGAGCGATGAGAACATCAAAATCAAAGGGCTTGCGGATGTAATCATCTGCGCCTGCGCGCAGGGCATCAATTTCACTTTGATTGTCATCACGAGCAGACAGAACAACAACAATTGTTTTTGGAGTGTTAGATTTGATATCAGGAATGATGTCAACGCTGTTGCCATCGGGAAGCATCCAGTCCATCAAAATTAGGTCATAATTTCGTATGTCAAGATAGTACTCGCCGTCTTTTAGTGTCTCAACGACATCGCTTTGGTAACCAAACTCTTTGAGACCTTCTGAAAGGGTTTTATTAAGGGTTACTTCGTCTTCGATGATTAAAATGCGCATTTACGTTCCTTAAAAGCGGGTATTTTGGCAAAATTATAACACAGTTTTAGAAAATCTTAAAGTTTTATTCAATTTTCTTTAAAAAATGAAACTCTCTTGGACGCCCACGGTGCAATTGGAAAGAATATCGGGCTTTCGTAACGTTAGCGAGAGAGTAGAGATAGAAGAAAACTCTTTTTTAAGGGAAGTCCCAAGCGATTGGAGGGCTTCTTCGATCAGAAGAAAGTTGTTTTTTTGAAGACTGTTTTGTATATGATCGGATACTTGGACGTAATTTATAAAAACATTTTGAGCGTAATGGTAGTTAATGACACAGTCCATAATCACTTTTTGAGGGGTAACGCGCTCCGTCTCTAATATTCCAATAATGGTATCAAAGGTGAGGTTTTCGATGAGGATGGTCATGCGACGCGTGTCTCTTCTCCTTTGAAAAGACGGACAAAGTTAGGGATGTGTTTGTAAAAGAGTATAAATGCGATGAAAAGTACGGGCGCATGAAACATTTGTGGATGGAGAATAAATGAAGAAACGATCAGTGCCAATAGACCCATCATTGAAGAGAGAGAAGATATTTGGATTGTTTTTGCAGAAATTCCCCATACCATGAGGGCAATCGCGGTTTCTACAGGGAGCATGACAGCCATAACGCCCATGCCGGTTGCGACTCCTTTGCCTCCCTCAAACCATAAGTAAGGGCTAAAGCAGTGACCGACGACGGCAAGAACGGCAACGAGCCATTGGACGGAATCGCTCATGCCAAAATATTTAGCGGCCAATACAACTGCAATACCTTTAAGCGCGTCCAGTACCAGCGTCGCAACCCCCAGTTTTTTGGCTAACGAGGGATTGGTCTCTTTGACCACACGCAATACATTCGTAGCTCCGATGCTTCCTGAACCGGAGTCTTTGACATTGACTCCTGCAAAAATTTTTGCGAGAATCATACCAAAAGGGATACCGCCAAGGGCATAGGCTAGAAGGTAGAATTGTACGTTTTGATTCAATAAAAATTCCATGATTCGTAACTCTTTATTTATAAATTTGGGATGCTATTATATTTCAAAAGATATAATAACATCCTAATGAGATTCAAGGAACCGTTTTGACATACAGTACAGAAGAATTAAAACGAAAAATTATTGATTTAAAAGAACGCTTGAGCGTGACGGTTGTAGCCCATTTTTATCAGCGTGATGAAGTATTTGAGATGGGGGATATTACGGGCGATTCGCTGGAGCTTGCGAAACGGACGATGGCAGATGATAAAGAGTTCGTTGTGTTCTGCGGTGTCGGATTTATGGGGCAGAGCGTTAAGATTCTCAGCCCTGAGAAACGGGTATTGATGCCAAAAGTCGCCTGTTGTGCGATGGCACGGATGATTGACAGCCTCTAT
>JAUPLR010000123.1 GCA_030836825.1 Campylobacterota bacterium | reverse complement strand
CTTCCGATCTTACGCTTGAATAAGCGGCATAGAGGTTAACGCCAGCAACGTCCACTGCCCCTTTGATCGCATACATGTTGGTATCACGATGATTTGCAGCTGCAGTCGTCAAACTATCCGATGTAGAATCTGTATTCATTCCCGCATATTGAACACCCACAGTAACCATATCGATCAATTTAGCATCCGCTTGCAACCAGTACGCAGTCGCAATCTCAGGAACGCTGTAATACCATGCTTGAACCGTTGTATTAGGGATTGATTTATTGATCGCACCTGCAAAATATGTTCCCTCTGCAGCAAAGGTATCAAATTCGCCGTTCATAGCGACGGTTGTACCACGACCTACATTTGCTAAGCCCATACCATTGTGATTACCGATCCATGCACCGACCAAAGTTGTGTCCGGTACGTTGTTGTTGATCAACACAGCCGCTTCAAACGTGTTATCCACAACGTTCCACGTTTCACTGAACGCTAAAGGCGTATCAAGACGTTGACGACCAATTTTAACAACCGTCTTATCCGCAGAATACGCTAAATACGCCTCTTCTGTCCATGCCTGATCGTCAAACGAGGTATCATCAGTAGCAGTCTGATGAGAAGTACCATCTTGACCAACTTTAGCAGTTGATGTAGCTCCTATTAAATTGTTTTCAATGCCCAATGTTGTAAGAGCGGTTACTTTGATACCAGCAGTTAAATTCTTCAACAAATCCGCCATCGCTCCAACGCTTACCTTGATGTTAGCGTTTGTATTGCTAGTATTATCAAAAAAATCTTGAGACGTAGTCGCACCCGCACCCGCTCCAGAATACTCTGACGTTTGATACCAAAGCTTCGCATCACCGTTTACTTTCACATTATCAATTGCAAAAGCACTTGTTCCCAATGCCATAACGGCAACTAAACTTAATTTTCCTAATTTCATTCATTCTCCTTCAAGCCGTCCTACATAAGATATTCTTAATTGGATCGCATCACAATGATAGAGATATTTTTCTTAATATTATCTTAATATACTATTGTTTATGTTATTTAGCTGTTTTTATTTGATTAAGAGAGAAAAATGTGACAAATGAAGAAGAGGGAAGTCCCTGCAAGAGGGATTTAAAAAGGTATTTACCAGTTACGCATACGGATATGGCAAGATACGCATTGCTTTAAAAGCTGATTGTAATCTTCCAGAGCATCGTCCATGCGCCCAGAATCAACCGAGGCAATCAAATCATCAGAATAAAGATGGAGCATACGTCCTGTTTTTTGAGCAAACTGAAACGCGTAGGTCTGATCTTTTGGTAAAATCCACTTGATTTCACCACTTTCTAGGGTTTTTAAAGTCCCTTGCAGCTTTTTAACACCCGCTTTCATGTCCTCCTTTGAACTGTAGAAACCGCCGCGTTGAATCTGCTCCATCCCCTCAAGCATAGTACGCATATCTTTCATAAGCATACTTCTGTGATCAACTTGCTGCGCGTTAAGCGATACCGCCGCCAAAGATACCAGAGCAATCGCTGTTATTATTTTTTTCATTTTTGCTCCTTTAGTATTGAATAAGATCTTTTGAAAATTCAGTCAACTTAACCGTTTTTGCCGATATGGAAACCAATTTTTTTGCCTCTGCCGGTCCATTATAAAACTGTTTTAACTCCGGTTTAAATGCTTTAAAATAGTCTTGAAATGTATCCGAACCCAAAATTCCCACAGCCCAAAGGGTATCATCCGCAGCATGTTCCAACACAACTGCCGCAAGCGGTTGTGTTGCTGCCCCACCCAGAACTTTCCCGCCAGCATGAACATCAAACGCTGAAAGATGCGAAGAACAGACAATAATACCGCTCTTATCATAGGCCATCGTTTTTGTTTTTTCAGGCACATACATCATAAAACTGTCGACTGGGGTCGGATGCGTGAGCTGATGCGTACAAATAGCCACGTAAGCAACAATCGCACGATTTTTACCTACACCGCTTTTCCAAACATACTTTTCACCCGCTTCTGAGGTTAATTCTACATCTGTTGCCGTAGGTCTTGGCAAATTTACAAGCAAACAAGGGGTTGACGCATAAGGATAGTTAAATACATAGTTTACCTCTTGCTCCAACTTTGATGCCAAAATAGGTTTGCCATCAGCCCCAACCAGCTGTGCCCTTTCATACGCTTTATAGAGAGTCCCCTCTGCTGCATATAAATTCCCGCGTATGAACGATGGGTTAACCGCAAGAAACGTTGCACCAGCAACAACTTTTAAGAAGTTTCTTCTTTCCATGATATTTTCCGTGTGTTATGATTTTTAATAAATTAGTGTAGCCGTTTTTTCTGAAGAATCCACCCAAGAAGGGTGAAATTGAATAAAATTAACTAAACAAATCTCGCATTGCACCTTTGTACCAATCACGAGTTGCTTTTCCAAGACCTTTTGAACGGAATTTATTTCCCGCCTCATCCCCTTTTGGAACGCTTCCTTTGCTTCCGATAATTGGTCCCGAAACCATAAACTCATGATTAACCATGATCGCTTCTTCCGGATTACCATTGACCATAGAGTAACAAACATTGGCACTTTTATAAGGAAGAGCAGACGCAACACTGTACGATTTGCCACGAAGAGCGCCGGCAACCTCTTTTGCACACTCTTTGCCTGACCAGATTGCTGATTGCCCGCTTGGCGGGATTGCATGACCCACAACGTCACCAACGGCATAAACACTCGCATCCGTTGCCGTTTGGAATGAAACCGGTTTTTCAGCGCTTGTTGCCATTTTGACTTTTTTAAAGCTATCTGAAGTCGTAGCTACGCCAGACATTTCAATGACCGAGTTTGACATATTATGAGGAATAAAGTTGAAAACACCATACGCTAACTTTTTAGTCGTTGTTACACCTACCGTATCATCTTCGTCTTTGTATACAGTCTGAGCGTACGTGATCTCTTTTTTATCAAAATCAACATCAACAATCTTACAATTGTTTTCATGAACGACAACGTCAGCATACAAGTCTTTCCATGTCTCTTTGAATGCTGCGCCTTTTGAAATTTCAGATGTCTCATTCAAAATGATGACCTTCCCTTTGATTCCCTCTTTTTTCATGAAATTGGCAATCATACTCGCACGCTCAAACGGTGCAGGAGGACAACGGTATTTTCCTTTTGGAACAGTAATGACAACGGTATCACCTTCTTCCAAATTTTTCACCATACGATCCA
Organism: Campylobacterota bacterium; assembly: GCA_030836825.1. Classification (GTDB taxonomy): domain Bacteria; phylum Campylobacterota; class Campylobacteria; order Campylobacterales; family Sulfurimonadaceae; genus Sulfuricurvum. The sequence goes on along the minus strand of JAUPLR010000123.1, from coordinate 9,787 downwards.
ACGCAATGTGCTCACCCCCCGGAACCAATGCCGCCGGCGCTAAACGTTTTACTTTTGCAATTTTTGCCGCATCCCATGCTGGAAACTGCTCTTTGTAATTGTAATCAATACCCGGTGCCATGACAAGAATATCATACCCTACCGCGCCACGTGAGGTGTGAACCACTTTGTTCTTGCGGTCAATATCCATAACCACTGCCGTTAACATACCGTACCCATTTTTTTCAATCGCTTGAGAGTAATCGTGCGATAATGAGCTGAGACTCACCCCATCAATACCGCCAAGATTACAGTTTGAAAAGGGGCAGGACATAAAACTGTCATTTTTTTCAATAATCATAACATCAAATTTGCTGTCGATTTTTTTTAGTTCCTTAGCCACTGTCATACCGCCGAAACCGCCACCAATGATGACCACCTGATGTTTTCCCAAATTGCTGCCAACCGCACTGTTGCCTGCACTGCTTTTTGGAGGAAGAGCATCAAAAGCAGTCGTGCTACACCCCGTTACCGCAGCTGCTGCTGCACTGATACCTGCGAACTTAAATAAATCACGTCTTGAAATTTTCATAATATTGATTCTCCGTCTGGATTGTATTGCAATATTCAGGGCACACCGTCATTGCTTTTTGATTATTGCTTTGAACATATTAGGATTAGAATACTTACGCGTAACTGAATCAACGCATAATTAAATCAAAAGTAACTATCTTCCAGTTTTATGTGATAGTAAAGTGACAGAGGTCTGAGGTTATGTTCTTAGAAACGGGTGATTTCATCGCCTTGTATCGCCATCGCAACACGCCCTGACAATGTTTCGTTTTTATACAGCGAATGATGGTGAGACACCTTTAAGGAATCATTTGGATTAAACAGAATTAAATTTGCCTTTTCACCCACACCGATCTTGCCAATATCCAGCCCTGCTTGTTGCGCAGGAGTTTGAGATGTCAAACGAACGAGTGTTGGCATATCGATGAGACCGCTTTTTACCAAATGCGTATAACACAACGGTAAATACTCTCCTATGGAGGTGGTTCCGTAGCTCGCATCATTGAAGGTAATGTCTTTGTACACGTCTGAATTTGGCTGATGCAATGCGCTAAGTGCGTTAATGTTTCCTTGTTGCAAAGCCGAGATGAGCTTTTGACGCTTGGATTCATTGACCAAGGGAGGATTGATTTTTGCATCGGTATCGAACCCTCTACAGGATTCATCACTATGCAAAAGGTGATGCAAAGCAACCTCACATTCTGCCTTGACACCCTCACGCCGTGCTTGCGCTATTAATTCAACCGAGCGAGGTTCCGTTACGCTTTTAAAGACAATAGTGATTCCATACTCGCGTGCAATTTCAATCATTGCCGCTATGTGCACCACTTCGCAGATTGCAGGAATACCGGGAAGACCCAACGAAGTCGCTATTGCTCCATCGCTCATAACACCGCTGTCGCTTAAACTCTTGTCACACGCAAAATAGAACAACGGCTTATTTGACATCTTGAGGTATTGGGCCATACGCATAATCAAGTTGTAATCACCGATCGTCTTGGTATAAAGAGCTTTCCCCCCCTTTTTCAGAAGAAGCGCAATGTTAGTAAGGTTTCCTTCTTCGCTTAGTGCGCTGATGGCACATTCTATTTTTGCTCCGCCATCATGCAATTGATGTTTTTGAACGAACTCCAGCGTAATTTCGTTGTCCACACGTCCTATCATCTCACCGCTTAAGACAACGGTACTAACGCCGCCTTCAAGAGCTTCACGTGAAAGAGTTTCGAGATTTTTACCGCTGAGCTGTAGATCTTTTAACCGGACATTCGTGTCCACCAAGCCCGGCAGAACATAACATCCCGTAGCATCAACAGCCTCATCATCGGTGAGATTGTTTCCTATTTCGGCAATGACGCCGTTTTCTATTCTCACATCAGCGGTATATTGCGTGTTACTATCACAAATAATGGCATTGCAAATAAGCATAGGACTCCCGTTTGGCTATAATGACGCTATTGTAATCTATGAACGTTTAAAAAGGAATAGTGTGCGACCACTGGTTTGGCTTTTAGTGTGCGTGATCAGCCTCGGTGGAGCTGACCGCTCCTATAATGAGGGGAAAAAGCTCTATTTTGCAAAAGGGTGCAACGGGTGTCACGGTGTTGACGCCAAAGGGCTCGCGCAGTATCCTGGGCTTGCCTACCGACCTGCGGGGTTTTTGAACTACAAGATGCAGCGTTATCGAAAAAAAATCGCCGATACACAGCAAGCCCAACTGATGATACCCTTTGCGGAGCATTTGACAGATGCGCAAGTCAAAATACTCATCGTTTTTTTATCTCAATACCATGAAGAAGCCAGCCATGGAACAATTGAACGTACGATAAAAGGAGATGGCGGATCGTGAAACTATTAGTCTCTGCCCTCGAGCATTCTGCCAATGTGCATTTAAAATACCTAATGAAAGAACTGGGCGCTGATGCGGAAATCTGTGGTATTTTTGATTCTTCATTGGGTGAGAGTATCGTTGATTTACGCTCCACGGCGATTATGGGTTTTGTGGATGTGTTTAAAAAACTTCCTTTCTTTTTTCGACTCAAAGATCAAATGGTTAACCTAGCAAGTAATGTTGACAAGGTGCTGCTCATAGATTCCTCCGGCTTTAATCTCCCTTTGGCCAAAGCGATCCGAAAACGCTATCCCGATAAAGAGATAATCTACTATATCCTTCCGCAAGCATGGGCGTGGAAGAAAAAACGCATCCCCGTTTTGGAAAAAACAATCACGAAACTTGCCTCTATTTTACCTTTTGAGCCTTCTTATTATTCGTCTATGGCTCCAATAGAATATGTCGGGCACCCTCTTTTGGATGAGATTACCGTCCAAAAAACCGATTTAATCCCAACGGGAACAATCACTTTTATGCCCGGAAGCAGACCCGGTGAGATCAAAAAGCTCATGAACGTTTACCGTGAAGTACGCTCAAAAATCGAGGGTGAAGCGATGCTTATCATCCCTCCCCATTTTAGTGCGGAAAAAATAACGCAACTGTATGGAGACATCAGCGCCTTCACTGTTACGCATGACGCACACATCACATTGGCAAGATCTGATTTTGCCTTTATTTGCAGCGGTACGGCAACACTGGAAGCATCCCTCATTGGAACGCCCTTCGTTCTTGTCTACATTGCTAAAAAACTTGATTACCTGATAGGGCGTGCTCTTATTAAACTTCAATACGCAGGTCTTGCCAATCTCTTGCTTTCACACGCATACGGAACAACCTTGCATCCTGAATTCATTCAAGATGCAGTTACGGCTGAAAATCTGTATAATAGCTACATTCAAATGGACAAAGAAAAATTTTTCCGTGATGCCGCGAAGTTACGATCACTGCTTGGGCACGGAAGTGCTAAACGCGTCAGCGAAATACTAAAGGAAACACCACATGACTAGAATCACCTCTTGGATCAGCAACAACATAACCACTTTTATGCACGAAACCATTATCCCCTACGTATTTACCCTCAGCGATTCTCCAATGCTTTTACGTGAACTGTTGCACACCAATAAAATGTATCAAGATGGTCTCAAACTCGAGGGAAATGTCCCTGGTTTTCGTATGAGCATTGGGAAAAGCTATATCGTTTTCATCGCTTTATGGCATGCCATCATTATCGTTCCAGCTACTTTTTTCCACACGAAACTGGAAGGACTGGATTGCCATTTACTCATGATTATGGCGATTATATTTACAGGAATGTTTTTTGCGACGTATACGATTTTCAAAGAGTATTTAATTGATACCGTCGCCATGAAGATTGTTAAAAAAGGATGGGAAAATCACTTCCCCCATTTTGATTACGATCGTCACGCTAAAGAAGCGGCAATCCTTTATGCCGAAGCACTGGACAAAGAGATACCCCATAAGAACATGCAGCTGTATATTTTAGAAAAACTCGTAGAAGTAAAAAAGTAATATCACAACCCTTTAAGGTGACTTAAAAACTCTTGAGGTCCTTTAAACCCAATAATGGTCGATTCATTTTTCAAATGACCTTCCTCATCAAAAAACAAAATAGCGGGAGGGCCGAAGATCCCGTATTTTTTGGTAAACGCTTTGGAAGCAGCATCATTTGAGGTTACATCCACTTGGACAAAAACAAACTTACCCATCTCCTCACGCACAGCCGGATCGCTAAATGTCTTGTCCTCTAACTCTTTGCACGACGTACACCAGTCGGCATAGAAATCGACCATGATTCTTTTGCCTTTATTCTCCGCCAAAATGGCATCCAACTCTTCAATCGAGAGGATTTTCTCGATCTTCTTAGATTCTATGCCGGAAACAGTGTCTGCTTTACCGTAAGCAAAAGGCTCCAGCGGGCGCAGAGGGTTATGACCGCCTGCCATACCTCCAATGAGCAATGACATCCCATAAAGAAGAATCATAAAGCCCAACGCTTTGGTGTTCGCACGTGCGCTCCATGCAGGATGATCGCCAAAAGATTCAAGTGCTCCCATATTAATCGCAACAAAAACAGCCAACCCGCCCCACAAAAGAAGTGTCGTATTTTCATCCAATACACGCCCGATCATCCAAATCGCAATTCCCAACAACATAACGCCGAATATCGCCTTAATCGTATCCATCCACATGCCGGGTTTTGGCATAAACTTGCCCGACGTTGTTCCGACAACCAACAAAGGCATTCCCATCCCGATACTAAGCGCAAACAACGCTATACCCCCCAGTAACGCATCCCCTGTTTGACCGATATAGATCAACGCTCCTGCCAATGGCGCCGCGACACATGGTCCTACGATCAGCGCAGAGAAAAAGCCCATCAACGCAACCCCGATGATTCCACTTTTTTGACCGCCTAAGTGTGAGACACGTGCTTGAATAAAATTAGGAATTTGCAACTCATACACATCAAACATCGAGAGAGACAAAAGCACAAAGATGAGAGCAAACAGCGTAATAATCCATGGCGTTTGAAAAGCCGCTTGTAAATTAGCGCCAAAAAGACCCGCCAAAACTCCTGCAATCGTATACGCAACCGCCATTGCCAACACGTAAACCAGTGAAAGCCAAAATGCTTTTTTCGTACTGATCCCATTACCCTGTGCGAGAATGACAGAGGAGATAATCGGTATCATAGGAAAAACGCACGGCGTCAATGAAAGGAGTAATCCAAATCCAAAGAAGCTGATGATAATCAACCAGAGACTTCCACCTTGGATAACGCTTGCTATTTTGTCTGTTTCTGATGATTTTTCCGATACTTTTTCGAGCGCCTTGGTTCCGTTTTTTTCTTCAACAATTGCCGCTTTAACAATTTTATCTTCTACTGCCTCTGCTTTGATTACGGATGGCTCTTCCGTTTTGACGCTCTCTAGCTGATCCATGTCAACAGAGATTTCCAGCGTTGTTTCCATGGGTTCATAACACAACCCCGCCGATGAGCACCCTTGATAACTAAGATTTACTTTTACTTTATAATCACCGGTTAAAGCATTTTTTTTCAATAACTTAATTTGTATTTCCGGAGAACTAAAGAAAACTTGTTCTCCGTCATGATCAACAGATTTTCCCATCTTCACGGACTGAAAATCAATACCGTCTTTTAAATTGGCATCTTCGATTTTTAATTTGTTTTTGTACAAATAGATATCAGCACCCAAATCAATGTCAACGCCTATGGTGTCTTTATCGATTTGGGTGATTCGAGGCTTAAATGCTGCATCAGGCTGCAGAAAACTGACTCCGAAAAGAGATAAGGAAAAAAATATCAGAAATAAAAACCGCATACACTAACCCTTTTAGCTGTTCATAATTTACCATTCTATCGTATTCTATAATCATTTTCATATTTCTAGGCGTCATATTTCGCGACGTTTTGAAATTTATCACCTATTCTTTTGAATGAGCTCGGCTATCGTAATATGGAATTATATCCAATCAAAAATAGAGAGGCTTCAAAAATACCTCATGAAGTGTTCTTTGCTAAAATTGCTCAATGGATTGATGACTCGAAGCTACACTATAAAAATAACTCTGTTGCACTTGATTGTTGAATGGGCGGAATGGGCGATTGATAAAAGTGGTGGGTCTTGCAGGATTTGAACCTGCGACAACTCCGTTATGAGCGGAGGGCTCTAACCACTGAACTAAAGACCCGTTTGTGGAGCGCAATTATATGCGCTCTTAGATTAGACGAAGCTTTTTTTACCCACATTATCGTATAAATATCGAAATTTATACGCTATTAGGTTTTCCATGACGGCAAACATAACCATAAAGTTCACAAAACTACTCCCGCCATAGCTAAACATCGGGAGAGGAACCCCGACAACAGGAAAGAGTCCCATCGTCATCGCGATATTAATGCTCATATAGATAAAGACAAGCAGCGACAGCCCTCCCGAGACTACTTTGGTGTAGTAATCACTCGCCCAATTAGAAAGCATCAATAGATGGATAATGAGCGCAGAATACAGCGATATGAGAAATAACGCCCCTAAAAAGCCGAAGCGTTCGACTACGTATGCGAAAATAAAGTCACTCGAAGCAATGGGGAGGAATTTCATCTGCGTTTGGGTGGCTTCTTCTTTGGGTTTTCCGAAAAATCCTCCGGAACCAATTGCGATGATCGATTGCTCAATGTGATAGCTTGGTTTCTCGCTGACGAAGTCAACCAAACGCTGTCGTTGGTAACCATGCAGCTGCGTATACGCAAGCGGCAAAGAGATCAAAAAGATGGCACCCAGTCCAACCCATATTTTCCATTGAACGCCGACAATAAACAAAATTCCAAATCCCAATAATGCCAATACAGTTGCTGTTCCCAAATCAGGCTCTTTAGCAATAAGAACAAAAGGCAGTAAGATAAAAAACGATAATTTCATAAACGCTTTAAGTCCATACCCTCCATGCTCAGGGGGATTACGACTGATCAAATAGGCCAACATCAATACAAATGCGGGTTTGATTAACTCTGATGGCTGTAAAGTAAAATTAACAAAAGGGATTTCAATCCATCGCTTTGCGCCCAACCTCGTATGTCCTACAAATTCTACTGCGATCAGCAATAGAATACTCCCCCAATAAAAAATTGGAATCATCCAAAACATCCGTCGAATCGGCAAAAGGAAGATTGCCACAAAAACACCAAACCCTATAATAGCGTACGTCAAGTGTTTTTGACCTAGCGCTGGATGAATCTCTGTGATCAACCAGCCGGAGAGAAATACAATAGGGAGCAACAGCACAACGGTCACAAAGTCAAAGTGTGCTAAAATTCTACGATCAATATTGAGCACTGCGATCTCATCTTTAAATTAAATAATTTTGATTGAATTGTAGCATAAGGGGACTTAACCCCAAAGGACTCGAGCCTAAGGAAATGAATGGAACGTGAAAATATAACTTTTGTGGTTGAAGAAGCCCTGCGTCTCGACCTGTTTTTGGTCGAAAAACTTGGACAAACACGTAACCAAATCGCTCAGCTCATCGAGCAAAATGCCATCGAAATCAACGGCAAACGATGTGCCAAACCGGGGGTAAAACTCAAAGAGGGACAATACGTCCAAATACTTTTTCCCAAAGCAAAATCAACGCCGGCAATGGTGATCGATTTTGATGTCGAGATTCTCTACGAGGATAACGATATTTTGGTCATCAACAAACCAAGTTCCCTTACCGTTCATCCGGCTCCGAGCGTCAAAGAGCCGACGCTTGTCGATTGGCTCAAACACAAAGGGATCAGTCTCTCTACGCTTAGCGGGGAAGAGCGTCACGGTATCGTTCACCGACTCGACCGCGGTACCTGCGGCGTAATGGTAGTAGCCAAAAACAACACCGCTCACGAAGCGCTCTCTCGGCAACTCCAAGACAAAAGCATGGGGCGCTACTATCTGGCCGTTTGTACCCCTCCTCTCAAGGACGAAGAGACAACGATCGACAGACCAATCGGTCGCAGTGCGCAAAATCGCCTTAAAATGGCGATCAACGAGGCGGGTAAAAGCGCCAAAACGATGTTTCGCAAACTCCTGACTTCGCACGATGGGAACAGCGAGCTCATCGTATGTAAACTCTTCTCCGGGCGAACGCACCAAATCCGCGTTCATCTCGAGTCAATAAGTCGTCATATCCACGGCGATCACCTCTACGGCGGGCAAGCCAAAGACATCAAGGTGGAACATATTTTGCTCCATGCGTATATGCTGTATTTGGTTCATCCAACCACGGGTGAATCCCTCCATTTCAAGGCCCCGCTGGATGCTGTTATGGAAACTTATTTAAACAAACATTTTAATTTGAAGGAACTTCATGCGAACATCGATGCAATACGCTTTGAGCATCTCTTTAGCGCTTAGTCTTTTTACAGGATGTAATAAACTTCCTACTCCCGAAAAGCCCATTACGATTGATCCTACCTTGAGTGTTCCTTCTCTGAATGGGTCGCTATCGGACATCACGGCAACCGCATTTGAATGGAAAGCGATGGAAGATCCTAGAGTTACGGGCTATCATGTTTATCGCTCTGCGCAAAGCACTGAGGATAAAAAACTTCAGCGTATCGCGACCATTGATAGCCGATTTGCAACCCATTTCGTCGATGAGCACCTAGTACCCAACACGCAGTACCAATACCGATTTTCGTCAAAGGGCAAAGAAGATACCGAATCTAATGGCAGTGAAACGATGAGTGTCACTACTTTGCCGATGATTGCCCCTGTCAGCTTTTTCCAATCGGTGGGCAACATGCCACGCAGTGCAAAAGTTTTGTGGAGACCGCATCCAAACACAAAAATTAATGCCTATATTATTGACCGCTTGAACGTGAATGATCAAAAATGGAGCGAAATCGCAACCATTACAGGTCGTTTGAATGCCGAATTTATTGATCGGGATTTAAAAGATGGACAGGTCTACCATTATCGTGTACGTGCCGTAACGTATGATAAGTTAATTACCGAGCCTAGCGAAACCACCAAAGTCGTAACCAAACCGTTGCCGCCGGAAATTAAAAACATTACCGCCACTAGCGATTTACCAAAAGCGATTGCCTTGAGCTGGGAGCCTAGCTCCATCACTGATTTAAACCATTATAATATCTATCGCTCAAGCACTTCCAATGGTTCATATTCTTATCATGTCAAACTCAATGACACCAAATTTACCGATACGACCAAAGAAGATGGAGCCGTGTACTTCTATAAAATTACCGCTGTTGACAAAGACGATTTAGAGAGTGTTCAAAGCACCCCTATTGTACAGGGATCAAGCATGATAAAACCGCGTACGCCAATCACTTTTGACGGAAAAATCGGTCCTAACGGTGTTGATTTACAATGGGCCAGTAATGATCCGCGCAGTGTTTCGTATGCCATTATTAAAACAACCAAAAAGAGTTGGATTGATCGTGAAACGCTTGAAATTAACAGCATTATTGATACAAAATTTCATGATGGCGACATCAAGCCAAACATCGAATACCTCTACGAAGTTATAAGCATTGATAAAGACTCAATCCGTTCGGTTCCCGCTGCCGCCATTACGCTTCGCTATGAGATCAAATAACGTATGCCGCATTTACACCTAGAGTCTTTTCGCCCCATCGATCTTCCTGCGGTTGAGGGGGAGGTATTTTTTGACTTTATCGCGACGTCACGCGGTGAGGGCAAAGAGTCTCTCATCGCCACTCGCTTTAGAGGACGTGAATTTTTTGTATTGCATAAAAAAAGCGGGGATAAAGATCTCCTAAAAAGTGACAAAATAACCCGTCCC
>JAUPLR010000122.1 GCA_030836825.1 Campylobacterota bacterium | reverse complement strand
TATCTCACCCTCACTGACACCAAAAACTTTATGCGTGAGTTCTACTTGATCAGGAGTAATGCACCCTTTAGCATCCAATCCGATTGTTTTTTCGAGTTCCAACCAATTACGAAATCCGTCACTGTTTTTGTAGTCTTGATAAACAAATGAAATAGGCTTGACACCGCAAGCTCTGGAAGTCATTATAAAATGGGACAGCATATACTGCATCGTAGGATTATCAGGAGTTAATAGACTTTGAGAGAGACCTAAATCGGCGAAAAGGTCCAGCGCCCCTAAATAATACGCTTTAACACGCCCATGACACGCCAAACTTCCCAACGCCAACCACGCTTCTTTGGTTTCAATGGAGAGATGGACTTCGATGTTTTCATCAATCAGGTCAAGCGCTTTTTGCACCTCCTCAACCCTGCGTATTTTGGGGATACGGATCGCATCGGGCATAAAGGGATTCAGATAGGCGATCTCTTCAACTCCCCCCTCGTCCAGCGCATTAATACGCACCACTAATTTTTTGTCCAACTGCGGATGAGCCGCAAGTGCCATAGCACACAGAACAAGGGCATAAGGCTTTTGCTCCAAGGAAACGCCATCTTCGAGATTGAGAACAATACACTCGGCATTTACCGTTGGAATTTTAGTTACGTGCTTGAGATTATGCGTTGAAAGCATCAGACATGAGCGAAAAGAAAGAGAGAGGTTTTGGATTCTAGGTACAGGAACCGCCAAACGCTCTATTGCCTCTAAATCATGAGATTCAATAAGTTTATTTAGCTTTTCGATGTTGCGCAGCGGCACGTTTAAACTCTTCTCGATGTAGGTAATAATAGAGGGTTTGGATCTCGGTGTCGGTGAGATAATAACGAGGCATTCCAACGATCTTACTGTTTAATCGTTGGTAAAAAAGCGAAAACGGTATTTTGTTGATAGGCGTTCCCTCGAATACTTTTTTCTCACCCTTGTCTTTATAAGCAGCAATCCGGCGCCCCTCGCCCGCCTCACCGTGACACAGTTGGCACCCGATACCTCGTGGATTATGATACAAACCCGCGGCATATTCCTTTTTGGTAATAAACGTGGCAGAACCATACACTTGTATCCCGATTATCAACGCCAACAGTGCTCTCAACATCATCCCTTTAACCATTTGTTAGTCTTTTGTCGGTATCATACCCAAAAACAATTTGACGGTGACTAAATGCAGCTATTAGACGGTAAATCCCTCGCCAAAAAAATCGAAGACACCATTGCGTTAGAGGTAAAAGAACTTAAAAATCGCACGGGCAATGTTCCCGGATTGGCCGTAATATTGGTCGGTCACGATTCCGCGAGCCAAGCGTATGTCGGTATGAAGAAAAAAGCATGCGATCGTGCAGGATTTTATTCCGTTACCCATGAAATGCCCGATGACATTTCTCAAGACGCCATCATCAATACCATCCAAATGATGAATGACAATCCCAATATTGACGGTATTTTGATCCAGCTTCCCCTTCCAAGCCACATCGATACCACCAAAATTCTCGAAGTCGTCGCGCCCAACAAAGACGTCGATGGTTTTCATCCTTACAATGTCGGTCGTCTCGCTACTGGGCTTGATGGATTTGTCCCGTGTACCCCGCTTGGCGTTATGAAACTCCTCAATGAATACAACATCAATCCAAAAGGCAAAGATGCCGTTATCGTCGGTGCTTCCAATATCGTTGGGAAGCCCATGGCTGCCTTGCTTCTTAACGCTCATGCTACCGTCACCATAACTCATATCCACACCAAAGACCTCAAAGCCCACACCCTCCAAGCCGACATTCTCCTTGTCGGAGCAGGTGTTATTAATCTTATCAAAGAGGACATGGTCAAAGAAGGGTGTATCGTCATCGACATCGGAATTAACCGTGCCAGTGACGGGCGCTTGGTAGGCGACGTGGATTACGACGCCGTTGCTCCTAAAACATCGTACATTACCCCCGTACCGGGAGGCGTAGGACCTATGACCATCGCCATGCTACTGTCCAACACCCTAAAAGCCGCACAAAACCACACAAAAGAGAACCGTTAATGAAGAAAAAGATCCTCGACAGTCTCATCAAAACCTACCATTTTTCAAACAGTTGGACGGGGACGATCATCATCGTTTTATTTGTTATCTTTTTTGTTGCACAGGCGTTTCGCATTCCCAGCGGATCTATGAAAGATTCGCTTTTGATCGGCGATCATCTTTTTGCCAAAAAATTTGCCTATGGAATCCCTACTCCGCATCTTCCGTTCCTTGAAATACCTCTGGTACCCGGGACCGATGGACACATTTATCATGGTGATGAACCAAAACGCGGCGATATCGTCATTTTTCGCTATCCAAACGATGTAAAACTGCACTACGTCAAGCGCTGTGTCGCTCTACCGGGAGATGAACTGTTTTTATTGAATAAAATCTTGTATCTTCACCCGCGTGAGGGTAACGATTACGCTAAAAAAGCGTTTGCCAATTATGAGCTAAAAGAGATTGACGGAAAACTGTGGGTCAAAGACCCTTATACGCTGGAGCATCCCGGGATTCACCACGATGATCATATTGTTGACAACGGTGTTTATCCTGCCGAAATTTTCAACACCAGCAACATCATTGTCCCTGAGGGGCAGTATTTCATGATGGGTGATAACCGTGACCATTCCAACGACAGCCGTTTTTGGGGCGCAGTACCGTATGGTTTAGTAGAGGGAACGCCATGGTTTGTCTATTTCAGCATCGATGACAACTATGAAGTTCGTTGGGACCGTATCGGTAAAACGCCGTATGATCTTGAACAAAAACCCATACTTGATCGTGCTGTTGAACGGCGTATCATAGAAGATGCAAAAGACAATGAACTTTATTGATCTCCTAGGGATAGCCGCCTCTATCATTGCCCTTCTTATCGCCATCGTCGGTCATGAGATTATGCACGGATGGGTTGCTTTTAAATACGGAGATATGACGGCCAAAAATAATGGCCGCCTAAGCATTAATCCGCTTGTGCATATCGATCCTATCGGTTCGGTTCTTGTCCCTCTGATGACCTATTTTTTACCCATGCTCTTAGGCGCTTCAAGCGGTTTTTTATTCGGATGGGCAAAACCTGTTCCCGTTAACATGCAAACCGTTATCCGAAATGGCGGATACAATGCTGCGATGCAGGTGAGTTTGGCGGGCATCGTCTATAACCTATTTTTGGCAACACTCTTTTCGGTTATACTCTCCTCCATGCATGAGCCTTCTGCCCAAGAGAGTCTGATGTATGTCTTTTCGTTAGTGTTAATTATTGCGCTCGTTAAAATCAATGTAGTGCTTGCCGTACTTAATCTTTTGCCCATCCCTAGCTTTGACGGCGCACATTTTATCACCTATCTGGCGTTAAAATTACGTGTTTTCAAAGTCGCTGAATTTTTCGCTAAAGCCGAACCTTATGGAATGATTGTTATCATCCTAATCTTAATGACACCGCTTAAAATGCCTCTTTTGGTATGGCCTGTGTCAACAATACTCAATCTATTGCTCAACTAGAAGGAAATTTATGAAATTTTACGTTGCTACCGACCACGCCGGACTTGATCTAAAAAACTTTACGGTGGAGCTCTTGCGCACCAAAGGGCATGAAGTTATCGATTTAGGACCTTTTGACAAAGAGAGAGTCGATTACCCTGATTACGCCGTAAAAGTATGTGAGCACGTCCTAGAAGACGGGGAATCGCAAGGTATTCTCATCTGCGGTTCAGGTATCGGCATGTCCATGGCCGCCAACCGTTTTCACGGTATCCGCGCGGCACTGTGCCATGATGCTTATACCGCGACGGTAGCACGTGGGCACAATGATGCGAATGTATTGTGTTTCGGAGAGCGTATTGTAGGACTTGGCGTTGCTGAATCAATTCTGGATGCGTGGATTGCTGGAGTGTTTGAAGCGGGTCGCCATTGCGGACGTGTAGAAAAAATCGAAGCAATCAAAGGATAATGGATGTTGTTTGAGTGGTCATTACTCACCGTTGTTACCTTGGCAGCCCTCTTTTTCTTGGTTAAAATGTTCTATTTTAGCAGCATTACCGTCAAAGAACAGCGCTCAAGTGAAATGATGAAATTGACCCTGAAAGAGGCTGAGGTACTGATTCGAAAGTATCAGATTCAACTGCAACGGGCTTTGGGCAATGTTGATATTTTGAGTGAAGAGCTTAATAATTTACGCAATGAAGTTAAAGAATTAAAAAAACGCAGTTCAAAATGCCGAATTGACAATGATCGTTTACAAAACAAAATAACAGAACTTGAAGGGCGTATTGACGCACTTATATAATTTTAATTAAGGATTTTTATGACATTAAGCGCTCAAGACAAAGCTGTTTTGATAGACTCCATTCGTGATATTCACGACTTTCCAAAACCGGGAATTGTTTTCAAAGACATTACCACGCTACTGTCCAACAAAGATGCGTACGCCCTCTTGATGAAACATCTTCATGAACGTTACAGTACCTATAATCTTACCCACATTGCCGGCATTGATGCGCGGGGCTTTATTTTTGGCGCTGCGTTGGCACAGATGCTGGGGATAGGATTTGTGCCCATTCGTAAAAAAGGGAAACTGCCATACACAACCGTGTCTGAAAAATACGCGCTTGAGTACGGTGTTGACGAAGTAGAAGTTCATATTGATGCCTTTTCCAATGTCGAAAATCCAAAAGTCTTGCTGATTGATGATTTGATCGCAACAGGGGGAACCGCATTCGCTGCAGCCAGTCTCATCAACAAAGTAGGCGCTCACTGCATTGAAGCGTGCTTTATCATGGGTCTTGATTTTTTAAGCGGTCAAACCAAACTTTCTGAAGTCGTTCCTGTTTACACCGTTATCGGAGTTGATTAATGTATATCCCATCCCCTTCCAAATTTGATCCAAAAAATGGGCATTTCGGTATTTTCGGAGGACGTTACGTTCCTGAAACCCTTATGCCAGCCCTCTTAGAACTCGAAAAAGCCTATGAAGCAATCCGTTTTGATGAAACCTTTTGGAAAGAAGTGGACGGCTATCTCACGGACTATGTCGGACGGCCAAGTCCCTTGTACTATGCTGCCAATCTCTCACAAGAATTAGGGGCAAAAGTCTATCTCAAGCGAGAGGATTTAAATCATACAGGGGCGCATAAAGTCAACAACGTCATTGCCCAAGGGCTCATGGCAAAACGATTGGGGATGAAAAAAGTGATCGCCGAAACAGGGGCAGGACAGCATGGCGTTGCAACCGCTACGATTGCTGCATTGTTAGGATTAGAGTGCGAAGTGTTCATGGGTGCCAAAGACGTAGCACGTCAAGAACTCAATGTTTTTCGTATGAAACTGCTGGGGGCAAAAGTTCACGCCGTACAAAGCGGATCAAAAACGCTCAAAGACGCTATGAACGATGCGATACGCCACTGGGTAACGCATGCACGTGACACCTTTTACATCATCGGTACGGTTGCAGGTCCTCACCCCTATCCTATGATGGTACGTGATTTTCAAGCGATCATCGGATGTGAAGCACGTGCTCAGATTTTGGAAAAAGAGGGAAAACTTCCCGATTACGTCATCGCCTGTATCGGTGGAGGGTCCAACGCTATTGGGATGTTTCAACATTTCCTTGAAGATAAAGAAGTTCAATGTATCGGCATCGAAGCCGGTGGTTTGGGCGTCGAAACCGACAAACACGGCTGTTCGCTGCTCAAAGGCCGTCCAGGGGTCCTTCACGGTCAAATGAGCTATTTACTTCAAGACGATGACGGTCAAATTCTCGAAGCCCATTCCATTTCTGCCGGTTTGGATTATCCGGGCATCGGACCTGAACACGCGTTTCACAAAGAAAATGAAACCGTACGATACGACAACATTACCGACCAAGAAGCATTGGATGCCTTTGTATGGCTCAGTCGCGCTGAGGGAATCATCCCTGCCTTCGAATCGGCGCATGCGGTTGCCTATCTCAAAAAAATGAAAAATATCCAAGGAAAGACCATCATCGTTAATATCTCCGGACGTGGCGACAAAGACATGATACAAGCCAAAGAACTGCTCAAATTTAATTAATTAAGGCTACGCATGGAACATCTTTTTTTAGAGTGGCTCAAAGAATACGGCTACATCGTCCTTTTTGCTTGGAGTATCCTTGAGGGCGAGGTTGGACTCATTATGGCGGGGATTATGTCACATACCGGCGATATGTTTTTGCCCATTGCCATTTTCGTAGGTGCCTTGGGTGGTTTTACCGGAGATCAGATTTATTTTTACATAGGACGCTATAATAAAAAATACATCCATAAGCAGCTAAGCGCTCATCGCCGTAAATTTGCAATCGCCCATTTGTTGATCAAAAAATACGGTTGGCCCATTATATTTGTTCAGCGTTACATGGTCGGAATGCGCACCGCCATTCCCATGGCCATAGGACTTACCAAATATTCAGGGAAGAAGTTTGCATTTATCAATTTTATCAGTGCTCTTTTTTGGGCATCAGCGACGATTATCCCCGCGTATTATTATGGCGCTGAGATTTTAAAAATTTTACAATGGATAAAAGCCCATTGGTACTTTGCCGTACCAGTTATTGTACTTGCAGTCGGGGCAATTGCCTTCACAATCAAACGAATTGAAACCAACTTACTGGAGAAACGCCGTGAACGTCGAACTTTATAATCAACCCTTATCTTCTATAATTGCGGACATTACCATTGAATTTGTTACGCCGCAACAATGGGAGACGCATCCCCATGCACCTCTTTTGTCTATGGCAAAATTTGAGGGAAAAAGTGAGCAAATTTGTCTTCTGCACGAACATAAATTGATCGTATGCGGTTTGGATAACGAGTCCAGTGATGAGTATCGTAGTGCAATGACATCTGTCATTAAAACGCTCCTAGATACCAATTACACCTGCGCAAAACTATGCATTCCAAAAGAGATCTATTTTCATGCAGTAATCGAGGGTGCTCTTTTAGGTGGCTACAAATTCCAAGAATACAAATCAAAGCCCAAAACTTCATCACTGCAAACCCTATTTTTTGCTTACAATAGCCAATATGATTTTGAACATTTTCAATCCATCTTGCATCAAACACTCATCGTCTCCAAAGCGACCAATTTCGTACGTGACTTAGTCAATCAAACTCCTTATGATATGACACCGCAGACAATGGCGATTACCGCAGAGGCTTTGGCACAAACCAATAATCTTGAATGCACTATTTTGGATGTAAATAGCCTAGAGTCTGAAAATATGAACGCCATGCTCGCCGTAGGCCGAGCTTCTGTCAACCCTCCTCGTTTGATCCATTTGGCCTATAAACCAAACAACCCGAAAAAAGTAATCACGCTTGTTGGTAAAGGGCTCACCTACGACAGCGGCGGATTGAGCCTTAAAGCGGCAACGTCAATGGTCACGATGAAAATGGACAAAGCAGGCGGCTGTGCCGTCATGGGCATCATCAAAGCAATCAGCGAACTTAGTCTTGACATCGAAGTACATGCTTTTGTGGGTGCTGTTGAAAATATGATCGGTGGAAATGCCTATAAGCCTGATGATGTCCTCGTAGCTAAAAACGGTAAAACCATCGAAGTGCGCAATACCGATGCAGAAGGACGCCTAGTCCTAGCCGACGTTCTCGGTTATGCTCAAGAGAAGGTAAAAGCCGATTATATCTTCGATTACGCAACCCTCACAGGCGCATGCATGGTCGCGCTTGGACCGTACACCACAGGCGTTATGGGGCATAACGAAGAGCTCAAACGATCATGGCTCCAAGCCGCTGAAGCCAGCGGTGAATATTGCGGAAACCTGCCATTTAACCCTCACCTCAAAAAACTCATCAAAAGCGATCTGGCTGACGTGTGCAACGTCTCTAGCAAACCTTATGGCGGAGCTATCACCGCCGCTCTCTTCCTCGATAACTTCATCGACGAGGATATGAAACAAAAATGGATCCATTTTGACATCGCAGGCTCTGCGTATACCGAGAGCGCATGGGATGTTCATACCTACGGCGGTACAGGCGCAGGGGTACGTATGACGCTTGAGTGGCTACTAAAATTACAACAACAAGGAAACAATTAATGGGATTATCAATCGGACTCGTAGGACTACCAAACGTCGGAAAATCAACCACTTTTAACGCGCTTACCAAAGCACAAAATGCTGAGGCGGCTAACTATCCGTTTTGTACCATCGAACCCAACAAAGCAACCGTACCCGTACCAGACTCACGTATTGATGAACTTGTTAAAATCGTTAAACCGGAACGCGTACAATACTCAACACTGGATTTCGTCGATATCGCAGGTCTGGTTAAAGGGGCAAGCAAGGGCGAAGGACTTGGGAACAAGTTTCTTTCCAATATACGTGAAACCGAAGTTATTTTACAAATTGTTCGTTGTTTTGAAGATGAGAATATCGTTCACACCGAGGGACGCATTGATCCGTTATTGGATGTAGAAATCATCGAAAACGAACTTATTTTTGCCGATATCGAAGTACTGACTAACCGTATCGAACGCCTTAAAAAGCAGGCAAAAAATGAAAAAGATGCCGCAGTTATGGTTGTTTTTGCTGAAGAATTGGCGGAGTTCCTTGCAGAGGGCAATCTCGCACGAAACTTCCCAAAAGCGGACAGTGAACTGTTTGAAAAACTCAACGGCGAAGTACGACTTCTGAGTGCCAAAGAGATCATGTACGGTGCTAACGTAGACGAGGACGGAATGAGCGAAGACAATGAATTCGTTACAAGGCTTCGCGCTCATGCCCAAAAGCACGGCTGTGAAGTGATCAAACTGTGCGCTAAAATCGAAGAAGAACTCGTCGGCCTCGAAGAAGATGAGCGCAACGAATTTTTACGCGACATGGGCGTCGAAGAGTCAGGATTGGAGCAAATCGTCCGTAAAGGATTTGATAAACTCGGTCTCATGAGCTATTTTACTGCGGGTGTCAAAGAAGTACGCGCATGGACAATCCGTAAAAACTGTACCGCACCAAAAGCCGCGGCCGTTATTCACAACGACTTTGAAAAAGGATTTATCCGTGCAGAAGTGATCGGATATAACGACTACATCGCCTTCGGTGGAGAAAACAAAGCCAAAGAAGCAGGTAAAATGCGTTTAGAAGGAAAAGAGTATATTGTTGCCGATGGTGATATAATGCATTTTAGATTTAACGTATAATCGGCGGCTGTTAATCAGACAATTCCGGCGATTGTCTGACCAAACCGGACATTTTCTCCGGTCATAACGTTCCACTCACACATCTCTTTTTCGCACAGCATAATGATCGTTGATCCCATTTTGAAACAACCGAAGTCATCCCCTTTTTTCAGATGAAGATTTTTATACGCATAGATTGAGGGCACTAATATCGTATTGGTTTGGATTTTCGGTTCAAAAGCCACTTCCATTTTCCCAACGTTCAGCGCACCGACAAGGACCAAAAAGAACCGCTTCCCCCGAACGCTTAGGCACTCCAAGACAACCCGCTCATTTTCAATAAACAAATCTACTTTATTTTTAAGCGTAGGAATATTAACGGGGTAAAGTTTACCGGGAATATGTACGGCTTTAATAACCTGCATATCCATTGGAGCATGGTAACGATGATAATCGCGCGGAGAGAGGTAAAAGTTCACAAAAGAACCATTGCGAATCGCCTCTTTGGAGCCGTCGTCTATGTGCTCTCCCAAAAAGGCATTCACATCGTAGCTCATCCCCTTGATTTGCAAGGCACGCGTATCTTGTATCGTCCCCCATTCGGTGATCAGAGAATCACAAGGGCTTATCACCGTGTTAGCTTCCTCCGAAAAAGTACGCATGGTGACAAAATGACGGGTAAAAAGCTCGTTTAAGCTCGTATAGCTCTCCGCTGATTTAAATTCGCTCATATCCAACCCCATCATCCGCACGTAGGTGTTATTGATGAAATTTTGAAACTTAGGAGTATGTGTTTTGGACGCGAAACGCCCGAAAGCTTGCGACAGCGCTGACGTAAAATGTTGCTTCATGCTAATCTTGTTCCTCATCTGATTGAATTTCTCGCTTGGCAATCTCTTCGATGAGTACCGTTGCGTAACACCCTTTTGGAAGGGTAAAATGAAGCTCAAACCACGCTTCATTTTCTTTGTACTCCCCCTCAACTTCTTCGGGGTAAATCCAGCCATAACGACGTGCGCCGTCAATACCGCTGCCAATCGTGTCAAATTTTGCTTCGATCTCTGCCGCAAGTCCCGTTGCTCGTGTGGCACGTTTACCGCTGAGCAATCCGCTCACCGAAATGTCATGTTTATTAAAACGCTCCACTTCTTCTTCGCTCTCGTAATGAAAGAGCTTTCCGTACGGATAGTGCATCATCACATCCCCGTGGATCAATTTGAACGGATGAGGCTGTTTTTTCATGGTTTCCAACTCATTTCTGTCCATTTCAAGCGCTATTTGAAGTTCATCAAGAGTGAAATTTTCGACCAATTTGGAAATTTCAATACGGCGGCTCAACCATGCGTTAAAAAGATAACTTTGGTACGAATTGATGTAAAATTGATGCATCTTACGATTCTTCTCTTTGAGCTTACCCTCTAAAATCGCTTTGCCCTTGAGGTAGTTTTCACCATCCCGCCCAAAACGTTGAAAACCGAAATAGTTAGGCATCCCATTTTTTTTGATCATTTTAAGCGCTTCTTGAATCTTAAACGCGGACGTTGGATTGACTTTTTTCAAGCGGATAAAAAAACGATTTCCTTTGAGGTGTCCCATACGGATTTTATTGTTGTGATACTGCTTTTCGAGGATCTTAATCCCCTCATGCTCAAAATTTTCCAACAACGGTTCGCATTTTTTAGGAATCGAGAGGTACTGCTTGGTTTGCGCATTTTTATCTTTCATACCGGCATAACCGATGTCACGGCTTTTGATATTTAAATGTTTTGCAAAAATATAGAGCATCTGCCATGTAGTTAGGTTCTTTTTGCGCACATGGAGAACCAAATGTTCCCCCTCGCCGCTAAAAGGGTACAGCGGTATTTCATCGACTACGAAATCTCGTGCAGATTGGCGAAAATGAAACTCAATAGCGCTGTGCGGTAGGTAATAATGACGATTCATGTGTGATTCCCTTAAAAATGATGCGCTTTACAGCGATTGATAAATTTTCCCCGACGTGCCGTTGCTACGATCGTCAAAGGGGTTCGTGTTTGTTGACAAATACGCTTAAGTGCCTTGATTTTATGGGGGCTAAAAGCCACAAGCATCTCATACTCTTCCCCGCTGCATGCCACTTGTTTGGGGAATCGTTTGTTCCAACACACTCCCATACGGTTAGCGGCGCACAGTTTGCCCATATCGCTGTATAGCCCATCAGAGATGTCCATCCCACAGCGTAAATGCGTTCTAGCTTTAGTGATAAAACAACGGCGCAACACAGGGCGCACAAAACGGCTGCTCGTATGTACTTTGCCTCCCGCCATCAAATAGCGCAGATGGCGCAGCGATTCACCAATCTTGCCTGTATAGGCAATCTTGTCACCGCGCTTGAGTCCCCCTCGAAGCAACGGGTGGGTGCTCTTGGAAATAATCGTGACGGACAGATCAAGCTTACTGTTGGCAATCGTATCACCGCCGATTATCTCAACCCCAAATTCTTCCGCACACGCGCGCATCCCGCGCGCCAGTTCATCCATCTCGTGCAAGCTCATATTTTTGGGCATCGCAGCACCTACAAGAGCATACAACGGCCGTGCATTCATGGCAATCGCGTCTGATATATTAATAATCATCGCTTTATAGCCGATTTGGTAAGCGGTAAGCCATGCTCGTTTGAAATGAACGTTTTGAAAAAAAATATCTTTGCTGTAAATCCATTCGCCCATAACAGCGCCATCGTCACCGATCGGTGAATTTTTACGACTCATAGCATTGATAAAGTAGTTTTCAACGTTCACGACAAACCTATTTTGCTAATCTTAAAAAGCACTATTATAGACAACATGGGGTTATAGCTCGGTTAATCGATTGTATGCTAAGATAATTGCTCAGAATTTAAAAGGACTAGAACATGTTGCTCTCCATCCGAAAAATATTTTTCAATCTCAAACTGTCTTTTTTCCTACTGAGCGTAGGGATCGCTCTTTTGGGCTTGGAACTTGTCAATATAACCCATTATTCCCAACGTCTTGATGCCCTCAAAACACAGCATACGCTCATTGATACCATTACTTCCCAAAAGTTTACCGATAAACACATGGCAACAATTACCCTAAACGGAAACCTTGCGCAACTCTCCCTCGCGGTAAAACTTTCTGATAATGATACGTTATTGGATTCTTTTATTCCTACGACACAAAAGCAACAGGCATTGTCTGACGCACTAAAATCCTCCTCATCAACATTCAAAGATGCCGCTTTATTTTGGTCTGAATCAACGCCTCGTGGGCAAAAAACCATGCACGAGCAAATGATAAGCAAACGCAACACGTACCTCGCGGACATTTCCGCCATGATTGACTATGAAATACAGATGATCAACACCTCCATTGAATTAGCGAAAAAGACGGTTATGATTCTCATCGTATTTGGTCTGCTTATTTTTCTCCTTTACACCTACCGATTGAACCAAATCTACCGTGATATCAATCGAGCGTGTTCCGTTGATACCGACGGGACGAAACCGGAAGTAGCAACCCAAGAGATGGACTTTATCGTCAAACGTCTCGCCCGTAAAGCGCCAATAGTCAATACCGCACAATCGCTACTAAACCCTCAAAGTGGTCTCAATAATGAGAAGGGGATGCTTACGCTCTTTAATGCTAAAAAAGGGACCAAAAGTTCCAACTCAATTTTTGTTGCTCTCTTTGAAATCGATGGACATGCCAACGTGTCCAATGCTCTCTCAAAAGAAGAGATGGGTTCAATGTATAAAAAAATAGGAGACATCATTACCCTGTATGAACAGCCTCTGGACGTTATTGCGCATCTTGATAACAATCAATTTGTTTTTATTATGTCTCGAAATTCAAAAGACAGTGCTTTGAGTGACGCCGAGAAGATAGTCCATTCCGTTCATGACTCTTCATTTAACACCGCAAAGGGAGCAATAAAAATCACCCTCAGCGGCGGAATTTTACTTAAAGCGCCGGCAAGCACACTGGAGTCCGCTATTGCTGATGCAGACAAAGTTGTCGCTAAATCAAAAGAAAGCGGTGGAAATCGGATTGCACAGCTCAGAGAAAAAGCGGATCAATACCGTTAATTAACGGGCAAGACAGCAGGTATTAAACATAAAATGGTGCTTGGTGTTTTTTACACCTCAATTTTGTTACCTTTATGGACAACATCCCCCCTTAAATGCACTCTTCTTCGGGCTCTTGCCCTTTTTAATTGTCCCCAAATATTGCGAATGCTATAATCAACGCAACTTATTGCCAAAAAAATTGGCTTAGTACTTTATAAAAATATTTTCACACAAAGGAAGGCGCATGAGTATTCCCATTTATACTTACGATGCAATCATCGTTGGAGCTGGCTTGGCAGGATGTGCTGCCGCACGTGAGTTACAAACAGCCGGTAAAAAAGTAGCTGTTATTACCAAGCTTCACCCCCTTCGTTCACACTCAGGTGCTGCACAAGGTGGGATCAATGCTGCGTTTAGCAATAAAGACAGCGTTGAGCTCCATGAGTACGATACCGTCAAGGGTTCTGACTATCTTGCAGACCAAGATGTGGTAGAATTTATGTGCCAAAAAGCACCGGAAACCATCCGTTGGGCGGAACGTATGGGTGCGGTGTTTAGCCGTAACGAAGACGGTACGATTGCACAGCGTCCTTTTGGTGGGCAATCTTCACCACGCGCTTGTTTTGCAAAAGACCGAACCGGTCTTACTCTTCTTCAAACCATGTATGAGCAAGCATTTCGTGTGGGCGTAGAGTTTTGGGATGAATGGTATGTTGCCGATCTTTTGTATGCAGAAGGCAAAGCCTATGGAGTGGCTGCCTATAACATACGCAACAGTGAATACGCAATTTTTAATGCGAAAACCGTCATGTTTGCTACGGGTGGATACGCTCGTGCTTTCAAAATTAACTCAAACGCGCATGCGAATACCGGTGACGGTCTCTCTCTCGTAGCCCGTCACGGCCTTCCCCTCGAAGATATGGAGTTCGTACAATTTCATCCATCAGGACTTTCGGGGAATGGTGTTTTGATCTCGGAAGCGGCTCGTGGTGAGGGTGGAATTCTCCGAAACTCTTTGGGTGAGCGCTTTATGGAAAAATACGCGCCAAACGCACTTGAACTGGCTTCTCGTGACGTCGTATCCCGTGCGATTATCCAAGAGATCCGTGAAGGGCGCGGTGTCGGTCCTCGTAAAGATGCCGTTTTCATCGACCTCGTCCATCTTGGAAAAGATAAAATTATGGAACGCCTTCCTGAGCTTCGTAACCTCGCGATTACCTTCTTGGGGCTTGATATGATCAAAGAACCTATCTTAATCTCTGCAACGGCACACTACTCCATGGGTGGTATCCCGATGAACAAACACGGTCATGTTCGCAAAAATAATACTGAATACGTTGAAGGTTTTTATGCCGCAGGTGAGTGCTCCTGCTCAAGTGTTCACGGAGCGAACCGTCTGGGCGCAAACTCCGTTCTTGAGGCATTGCTGTTTGGCCGTTTCGTGGGTAAAACAATGGTCGATGATGTCGATAACATCCAATTACGCGTGGCAACACAAGAGGACGCACAGCGTATGGTCGATGAAATTAACTGGGTTATGACCAATCATGGTCAAGAACACGTTCCAGCTCTGCGCGATGAACTTCAGCAGTCTATGACTGAAAATGCAGGTGTTTTCCGTACTCACGATACCCTTGCTGAACAAATGGTGATCATTGAAAGCTTGCGTGAACGTTATAAACATATTCGAATTAGCGATAAATCTAAAATCTTTAACACAGAACTGCAAGAGGCGATTGAATTTGGCCATATGCTTGATTATTCTCTCTTTATCGTTTCCAGTGCACTTGCACGTCAAGAAAGCCGTGGCGCTCACTTCCGTGAAGATTTCCCAACCCGTGATGATGACAATTTCTTGAAGCACACAATGGCGTATATGGATACGAACGGAAAAATAACTCTTGATTACATGGATGTCACTCTTGGCAAGCATGAACTCAAAGCTAGAACATACTAAGGAGTATTTCATGGATGGACTAAAATCACAACAAGTGACCTTTAAGCTTTTTCGCTTTAATAAAGATACGGATTATCTTCCTTATTACAATACTTATATATTGGATGTAACACACGAGGAAGTTATTCTTGATGTTCTTAACCGTGTCAAATGGGATCATGACGGATCC
>JAUPLR010000010.1 GCA_030836825.1 Campylobacterota bacterium | reverse complement strand
AAACCTCAGGCAGCAGTACCTTTACAGCTTTAGGTCGCTCTTGTGCATCATCAAACAGTGCTTTTGCTTTTAGGGAACGCAATACAGCATTCATCTCATAATGGACCAAATCATCATAAATTGGGAGAAAAGGGTTGTCAAAATGCATTTCATATTCACTAAAATCCAGTGTGTCGAAAACATCGGGCTTGAGAGTTACTAACTCTCGAGAACGAAACGCATCTGCACGATAGGTATCCAATAATCCGCGAATACGCACCGGCATCACTTCATCCAGACGCTCATATATCACATCCAGACTTCCAAACTGCTCTAAAAGCTTTTGGGCGGTTACTTTTCCAATCCCCTTAACCCCTGGAACATTATCCGCCGTATCTCCGATGAGAGACTGATAATCAATAAATTGACTCGGATGAACGCCGTATTTTTCCGTACAATGTTTTTCATTGAGAATTTTTTTACTGATCGCATCCACAAGGACCACCAAATCATCTTCAATGAGTTGATACAAGTCTTTGTCATGGGACACGATACGAACCAAAAAGCCCTGCTCTCTCGCGTGATGGACAACTGAGGCAATCATGTCATCGGCTTCGTATCCATTGAGCATGAGTGACTTATACCCCATTTTTTCGATCCAATCGATGGCTATGGGCAATTGTTTAATAAGGTCTTCAGGGGCTTGTGATCGATTGGCTTTATACTGTGGATCAATCTGGGATCTAAAACTAGGACCCTTGGCATCGAGTGCAAAAATGAGGTAATCGCTACTGTGGTCTTTGTGTAAAGAAGCAATGAAATTCATAAATCCGGTCAGAAGACCGGTTGGAAACCCTTGCTTATTGGAGAGAGGAGGAAGGGCATAAAATGAGCGGAAAAAAAATCCGAACGTATCAATGATAGTTATCGTTTTTGAGGCCATATTTATCTAAAACTATACCGCTTTGAGTTCAACAATGGCATCGATTGCTTTTTGTAATTTACCCACATCAAATCCAGCCGCTTCCGCTTTTTTAAGCCCTTGCGCAATAGAACGTTCAGATAAAGGATCATTAATAGGGATAATCGTTTTGATGATGTTAAGCACCATCGAAAATTCTTTTACTTCATCAGGTGCCTTATTTGGAGTATCGGAGAAGGCAATCATCTGAACAAATTCATGGTCAAAATTCCAATGAGAGAAGATGACAGCTGTCACCTCTGCTGTAGATGCTTCTACGTAACTACGCTCAACACTTGAAATATCTACGGCCACTTCGATATCAGATTTGAAATTAGTAACGACTTCTTCTTGGATAATATCGCTGGCAATAACAATCTTCCCCGTCTCTTGCAAAAATGATGCCAGAAAGAGCTTATCCGCTTTTGCGCGATCAATTTGAGCAAACCATTTATGAGAGAGAACTGCCTGCAAAGAGGAGAGCTCAGCAAAACGTTCAGAGGTAATCCCATAAGGCTCCATATCAACGTTCAAAAGCTTCCGTACTGAATTTCCCAAACCAATTGAACGGGTCATGCTCATTCCAAACAACGAAACCGCCTGAGCGACATTGTTAATCTCACGACGCAGACTGTACAGCGGAGAGTTAGCCGCTTTTAACAAATTCGCAACAATCATCGGATCCCCCTCGATGGTCTTCACCAAATCACCAATGGACGAATCCGGATCGTTACAGACACGCTGCATATCAATAACGGTTTTAGGCAACGGCGGTAACGATTTAATGCTGTCAATCATTGAACTTTTCATTCACGGTCCTTATAGTATAAGCTACTGCGCTTATTATAGCTTAATTAATTCAAGAGCTAAATATTTTCCGGTAAAACTCCCCGTTTTTTCCCAATCTGCTGCTACGGTTTCTGGATTTCCCTGTGCTACGAGCAGACCCCCGCCCGATCCCCCCTCGGGACCTAAATCTATAATATAATCGGCATTTTTAATCATATCAAGATTATGCTCAATAACCAAAACAGAATTCCCAAGTTCCACAAAATTATGCAGTACTTTTGTTAGGCGATTAACGTCATCAAAATGCAATCCGGTGGTTGGTTCATCGAGAATATAAAGTGTTTTACCCGTGTCTTTTTTACTTAACTCTTTAGCGAGTTTAATACGCTGTGCTTCCCCGCCTGAGAGTGTGACCGCATTTTGTCCCAACGTGATGTAGTCTAATCCCACGTCGCTTAGCGTTTGAAGCGTTGCCTTCATCTTGGGAATGGGAGCAAAAAAGGCTAATGCTTCGCCCACACTCATATTGAGCACGTCCGAAATCGTTTTGCCTTTGTACTCCACCTGTAAGGTTTGCAGGTTATAGCGGCTGCCATGACACGCATCGCACTTGACAATAATATCGGGCAAGAAATGCATCTCAATTTTGATTTCACCCTCCCCTTGACATTTTTCACAACGTCCGCCTTTAACGTTAAAACTAAACCGAGATGCAGTATACCCTCTGACCTGCGCCTCTTTGGTTTTGGTAAACAAATTACGTATTTCATCCATGACGCCCGTGTACGTTGCCGGATTGGATCTTGGGGTGCGCCCGATAGGACTTTGATCGAGATAAATCACTTTATCCAGCATCTCAAGCCCTGTTATCTCAACCCCTTCTATACGATTTACTTTACGAGCACGGTTCAAAATCTCCCGTGCAACAGGCAGCAGGGTTTGCAAAATAAGCGAGCTTTTTCCACTCCCGCTGACCCCCGTGACGCACACAAAATTATGCAAAGGGATCGCAACACTGAGATCATTAATATTATTGAGAGAAACATTTTTGATCTCCATCCACTCTTTTTGAGCTCTGCGATAGAAATATTTAATTTGCTTGCGCCCGGAGAGATAATCCGCAGTCAGAGTATTGCTTTGTTTCATCTCTTCCAGTGTCCCTGCAAAAACAACGTTTCCGCCAAATTTTCCGGCGCCTGGGCCAATATCCACTATGTAGTCCGAATGCTCTATGGTCTCTTTTTCATGCTCCACCACAATAACGGTATTGCCTTTTTCCTG
>JAUPLR010000121.1 GCA_030836825.1 Campylobacterota bacterium | reverse complement strand
GCACTGTTAAGTGTTCTCAACAATATCTTGGATTACTCAAAAATCGAAGCGCGCAAACTCATCCTTGAAACCACCTTGTTCAATCTAAACGATGTTGTGGGTGATCTTGTTGCCATGCTCTCGTACAAAGCCGAACAAAAACATCTCTGCCTCGAAACACACATTGAGGATAACGTCCCTCGCAAGCTCATCGGAGATCCCTTGCGTTTGCAGCAGATTTTGACCAACTTGGTAGCAAATGCGCTGAAATTCACCGAAAAAGGCTTCGTACGTATCACCATCACCTCTGCCGCTGTGCACGAGAATGAGGAGAAGCTCACTTTTGCCATCAGCGACAGCGGTATAGGCATGGATGAGAAGGGCCTAAGCACCCTCTTCCAACCGTTTTCCCAAGTCGATACCTCCTTCACCCGTAAATACGGCGGCTCAGGGTTGGGACTTATGATCACCAAAGAGCTCGTTGAGCTAATGGGAGGCGAAATCTCTGTCCAAAGCCGTCTGGGAAAGGGAAGTACGTTTAGCTTTACGGTGCTGTTTCCTTGCGCGGTACAAACGATGAGTGAACCGCCTGAACAAGACGCTCTTCTGCCACAACACAAACCACTGCATCTGCTGCTGGTAGAGGACAATGATCTTAACCAACTCGTCGCCTCAGAGCGTCTCAAACAAATGGGAATCACCTGCTCTATCGCCAATAATGGTCTTGAAGCCGTAGAAATGGTGCAAAAAGAGACCTTTGATGCGGTTTTAATGGATCTGCAAATGCCCGTAATGGATGGACTGAGTGCCACTCGAGAAATCCGAAAACTGGGATTTGCCGATCTGCCTATCATCGCACTGAGCGCTGCAGTACTGCAAGATGACCTTGCTTTGGCAACGGAGGCCGGCATGAATGACTTTGTCGCCAAACCAATTGATAAAACCGTACTGCAAAATGTTCTGGCTAAATGGTTGAGCGTCTAAAAATAGGGCTAAAGCTCAGAATATAAGCTATAATTGCGCTCATGAACAGCGAACCCTTTACCTTCCACATCGATGTAACTCCGACCCTTCCCACACGTAAATGCCGTTTTCTCGCACGAACGCTGGGATGGACGCTTAGTTTCGGCAACTATGCGGTTGCCTTGCTGATAGGGTGGAAGAGTGATTGGTTTATCGCTATTGGCGTGTTATTGTTGGGATACATCATTTTTGGGATACTGCGCTCCAAATTGCGCAACGATTCCATCCCCGTTTCTCAACGTGAATACGAATACACCGATTACGCCATCGCGACGTGGTATTTATCGCGTAACGCCTGCTTTACCATCCCACCACCTACGGAATAACTCATGGCACTCGTCGACCTACTCAACGTCAGCAAACACTACGAAGCGCAAAAAATTTTAGAAAACATCAACTTTCACATCGATGAGGGGGAGCGTGTCGTTATCGTCGGCAAAAACGGCAGTGGCAAATCCACCTTGATGAAAATCGTCAACGGAACACTGGATGCCGACGAAGGTGAACGAATGACCCGTCAGGGTGTAGAGATCAAAATGCTCTCTCAAGTCCCGAAATTCGATCCAACCCATACCGTACGCGAAGCGGTTGAAGCGGGTTTGGGTGAGCTGCGTACCTCAAAACTCCGTTTTGACGAAATCTCAGAGCTTTTAGCCACTCAATACGACAACGCCGCTTTATTGAATGAACAAGCACGCATCACAAGCTATCTCGATCATCACAATGCATGGAATCTCGACGATAAAATCGAACGTATCCTGCACCATTTTATGCTCACCGAATACGAATCCAAAAACGTCGATCTCCTCAGCGGAGGGGAACAGCGCCGTGTAGCCCTCGCCTCATTGCTGTTGCTCAAACCCGACATACTCCTGCTGGATGAACCTACCAATCACCTCGATGTCTACATGGTCGAGTTCCTCGAAGAACTGATCCTCAAAGAGCGCTTTACCCTGCTGTTTATCTCGCATGACCGTTATTTCATCGATCAAATCGCCACCAAAACCATCGAAGTCGAAGAGTGCGCCCTTCGGGAATTTACAGGCGGTTACAGCAACTATCTGGAGCAAAAACAAGAGTTATTGCGCACCATGGCGCAACAGCATGACAACATGCTCAAACTCCTCAAAACCGAGAACGAATGGCTTCGCCGTGGTGTCAAAGCACGACTAAAGCGAAACGAAGGGCGCAAGCAACGCGTATTGGCTCTGCGCGAAGATGCCAAAAACAATCCGGGAAAAATCCATAAAATGCGCCTAGAGCTGGAGCGTGAAGCCAAACATTTCAATCGTGGTGAAGGGATCAATCGCCAAAAAATGCTGTTTGAAGTCGAAAAGCTAGGGCTAACGCTGGGAGACAAACTCCTCATCAAGAACTTCTCCACGCGCATTTTGCAAAAAGACGTTATTGCCGTCGTAGGACCCAACGGAAGCGGAAAATCAACGCTGCTCAAGGCCCTGCTTGGGCGTCTAAAACCCACTTCAGGCATTATCAAAATGGGTGAGATTACCATCGGCTATTTCGATCAGCACCGCGAAATGCTCGACGATTCTCTCAATCTCATCGAAACCTTCTGTCCCCATGGCGGTGACCGCGTGGATGCGCAAGGAACCGACTACCACGTCTACGGCTACCTCAAAAATTTTCTCTTTCCGCGAGAGTTTTTGGATAAAAAAGTGGGCACGCTCAGCGGAGGCGAAAAAAACCGTGTTGCCCTGGCCCTGCTTTTTACCAAAAAAGTGGACTGCCTCATCCTCGATGAACCGACCAATGATCTTGATATTCCGACCATTAATATCCTCGAAGAAAAACTCCAAAACTTTTCCGGTGCCGTCATTCTCGTCAGCCACGACCGTTATTTTGTCGACAAGATTGCTAAAAAACTCTTTATTTTTAAAGGCGACGGAACGATCGAAGAGAGTTACAAACCCTACAGCGAATACCTCGAAGATGAAAAAGAATTTGCCGAGATGGATGCGATGCACGCCGAGTTTTCCAAAGCGGAAACCCAGACGGTAACGCAAATGCAAAAGCCAAAAGTATTCAAACTCAGTTTTAACGAACAAAAAGCGCTTGAAAAACTTCCCCTCGAAATTGATGCCCTTGAGGCAAAAATCGATGAATTCAACGCCTCTCTAGCAGACCCCAAAAAATACGAAAAAATAGGAATTAGCGTTTTAGCGCAGGAGCTCGAAAAAACCAAAGCCCTCTACGAAGAAAAAGTAGAAGAACTGCTCACCATACAAGAAAAAGAAGAAGCCATCGAAGCGCTCAAAAACGCTTAGACGATGTAATCCACCACTTTAGCCACCGTGGTGACCTCTTTGATCACGCTTACCGCTTCAAGGTGCGCTGGGTGGACGGCATACGCACTCAACCCGATTTTATCCTCAAATATCGACGTAAGTACCAGATCAAACGAACGCTCTGATTTGCTAATATCTATCCCTACTTCCATACGCTTAAGGCTCTCAATCGTGCTTGGAAGTGCCTCTAGCATCGTTTTGACACGTGCTAGATTCGCCTCCTTATTTTCTTCTTTGAATTGAAACATAACGATGTGTACGACCATATTTTCTCCTAAATTTTTAGATAACATGACGCCAGTAAAAGTTTGCAAACACTACGATTAATGCAATGCCGACAATGTTCAAAATAAACCCATAAAAGGCCATGTCCTTCACTTTCATAATTCCGCTGCTCATTATAATCGCATTGGGAGGCGTTGCAATCGGAAGCATAAACGCATAACTGGAAGCGATGGTAGCCACCAGCATAAACAGTGTTGGATCAAGATGATTTTGAATCGTAAAAGAGTAGATTACCGGTAACATCACCGAAATAAGTGCCGTATTAGAGGTAATTTCTGTGGCAAAGGTTATCAATGTCGCTACCGCCAATAGGATAAGCCAAGGCGAAAGCGATCCTAACGCTCCAAGGCTCTGAGCGCTCAAATCAGCCAGTCCGGTATCTGAAAATGCTCTGGCAATTGCGAATCCGGCACCGAATAAAAACATGATACGAAAAGGGATCTTCGCTCTATCTTCATCCCAATCCAAAAGATTCATCTTCGGCGCAAACAACAGCAGACCAAAAGCGAGCATCACCCCCTCTTCGGCCAATCCTAAACCATTCCAGTACGGCTTCATAGGAGCATTCACAAACAGTACACCCATCAATACCACCAGTAGCGTCAATACTTTCCTTTGCGGTACGGTAAGAGGAGGATGAGATTCGCTTGCCTGAGAAGGTTCCGAGCCCAATCCAAATCCTAAAATCCAACTCATACTCATCAGCATAAGCAAAGCCATAGGCGCTACGAGCATGACCCACTCGACAAAAGGAATTGAAGGGAGGGAATGTTCGCCCGCGAATCCAAGGAAGATCAGATTCGGAGCCGTTCCAATAGGCGTAATTATCCCTCCGATACTCGCGCCATAAGCGATTGCCAGTAAATAGCGCACCTGTATCTTTGGTATATCCGACAAAAACAGTCCCATCGAAATCAACAAAAGGGTCGTAGTTGTATTCGAAAGAACCGAACTTAACGATGCGGACGTCAATGCCAGAGCAAAAATTACCCCCTTAGCGCTGCGGGGAAAAAGTCCTAACAGATGATGGGCTATCCATCGGTGCAATCCGCTTTTCTCAACCGCAATGGCCAGCATAAATCCCCCCAAAAAGAGAAAGACGATCGGATTGGCATATCCTGCGGCGGTTGCTTTGGTATCAATGATCCCTAAGCCCGGAAAAATAATAATAGGAAGCAGCGAAACAGCCCCCATCGGCAGCGCTTCATTTGTCCACAAAACAACCAGTAACGTAATCGATCCTACCAGCAGGGCTTGTGTCATAGTAAGCCATACCAATGCCACCATAAACAAAGCAACCGCCATGAAACAGGCGATCAGAAAACGACTCATTTGGCTCTTCATTCCCATCTTTAGCGCTCCAACAGATCTTGTAAGCTCTGCAAGGGCGATTTGCCTTCTAAAATGGCATACACTTCCTGCGCAATGGGGAGGTAAATCGATTTCTGTGCCGCTATTTCATTGAGGGCATACGCCGTCCCGATCCCTTCGCTGACTTCTCCGATTTCTTCACAGACTGCTTCTTTGCTTTTTCCGCCTGCCAGACCAAGACCGACACGATAGTTTCGCGACATCGAAGAACTCGCCGTCAAAAACAAATCCCCTGCCCCACTAAGGCCTAAAAAAGTCTCGTCTTGCGCTCCGTACACTTTTCCAAAACGCTGCATCTCAACCAATCCTCTGGAAATAAGCGAAGCCGCCGCATTTTTTCCCAATCCAAGCCCTTCACAGATACCGGCGGCAATGGCAATCACGTTTTTGTAGGCGCCCGTAATCTCAGCGCCGATGACGTCATCACTCACATAGGTACGGATAAATTTCGGAAACAGCGCTGCCAGATCTTTGGCCGTTTGCGCCAAAGGCGAATTCACAACCAAAGCTGTCGGAAGCTGCTGTAATACTTCGGAGGCAAACGAAGGACCCGATAAAAATGCCAAATTTTCTTCAGGTACATACTGCGCATAAATTTCATTTAGAAATTTTCCACTGGAGGCTTCAATCCCTTTGGCCGCGACTAAAATTTTCTGTCCAGAAAAGATGAAATTTTCTTTGAGCCATTGCGATACTTGCTGTGCGGGCACGGTGATGATGAGATATTCGCACTCCAGCACCTCTTCAAGAGTACGGAAATTCTTCCAATCGCGCTTGGTGCGAGAGGTAACAATCACCTCATTTTTTTCACTCAGGGCAAAGGCGAGTGCCTCACCCCATTTACCCGCTCCGATGATTCCTACTTTAGACACTGCGTCTCCTTACTGCATCAATCAGAACATTGAGTTTATCTTGATATCCGATTGCAACCAATATATCGCCGGGATCGATATGATGGTTGTGCCCTTTGGAAGCAAAACTAAACGTTGTCCCCATTTCATGATCAACGATTGCCAGTAAAATAACATCGTATTCGCTTTTAAAATGAATTTCATGCAAGTATTTTCCCACAAAAGAGGAATGGCGCGTCACTTCGATTTCAACAATATTCAGCAAA
Source organism: Campylobacterota bacterium (assembly GCA_030836825.1). GTDB lineage: Bacteria > Campylobacterota > Campylobacteria > Campylobacterales > Sulfurimonadaceae > Sulfuricurvum. The sequence goes on along the minus strand of JAUPLR010000121.1, from coordinate 7,314 downwards.
CCGTCTTCATACAGCACATCATGCAAAACTTTCGTAACCACAGGTTTTTCCAGCATATCTGAAATAACGTTTGCCGCAATTTGCAAACTCGGTAAAACTTTATCGGCCCCGGCACTTTTCATCTTGATGGCACTTTGGTTATCTTGCGCCAATGCAACTATGTGAAGTTTATCAAAAGTAGCCCGCAGTGAAATTGTCAAAAAAACATTTTCAGCATCGTTAGCCAAGGCACAAAAAACAATCAAATTTTCAACATCAAAGTTTTTCTCTATCCCGCGCCAATCTTCACTTAAATCAAAAAGCTCAACTAAAAATCCTGCTTGAATCGCCGCTTTTTTTTCTTCTTCATTGATAACAAAAAGGGCAAAATCTTGATAAATATTTCGAACCTGTGCGGCAATTTGACGCGAATATTCATTGAATCCAAAAACAGCGGCACTTCGCATCATCGCTAAACCTTCTTTCGATGCAGGAGATTGCGAAACTCACTGACCAATGAACGGTTGGCAACAATAATCGCGATATCTCCTGCTTGAATCTCAAACATTGGTGAAGGGTTAAAAGCAAACGACTGCGTCTCTCTTTGATAAATCCCAAGCATGCTGAGGCGCTGATGGAACAGAGGATGAAGCAGCAGCTCAAAAAATCGTTTTGACATCCCGACATCAAGGATAACCTCTTCGATAACCGTTCCCCCGTGTTCTGAACGCAAAGCATGAATCACTTCAAACGCGATAGGCTGATTGCTGATTTTTTTACTCATAAACCCAACCAGCTCATGAGGATTAACCATCTCATCGATCCCAGCCATGGAGAGTTTTTTCCGATTTTCCGGCTTATGCAGAATCGAATGCAGAGGGATTTTTTTGTTCAGCTCACGGATGGTCAATGCCGTGTAAATATTGGCCACATCACTGTCTTGAAGCAAGATAACCGCAATCACTTGTTGCTCAAAATGGAGTCGAATGGCCCCATACGTATGCAGCGAAGCAGAATCAAAATTCAAAACATACATCCCATCATCATGCGCTTCTTTGGCCTTTTTCGGATCTTTTTCCAAGACAACAATGTGCTTTGATGCTTTACGAAGACGATGAACCACTTCATTTGCCAAAGCCGAATAACCGCACACGAGATAAAAACGCTCCAACTTGCTGACGTCGTCAATCATTTTTTCTTCTTTGACCTCATCGAGCTTTTCGGTAAATGCCGTGACAATAATCGACGTTGCAAACGAAATGACCGCGATACCCGAAACGATGATGATCATAGCAACGGTTCTCCCCTCAGAAGTCACAGGGACCATATCTCCGTATCCGACGGTAAAAATGGTAACAACCGACCAGTAAAGCGCTTCAAAAAGGGTATTAATGGGAGATTTCGGATTGGTAGCCTCCATCACATAAATCAAAACAGAGGAGACCATAATCATGATTAAGGCAAACAACGCAAGCGTCAGCAATTCAAATTTTTTCGAGGCAAGGATAGAGATTAGACGGCGCAGGCTTTTGGCATAGCGAAACAGCTTCAATACTCGGAAGAGGACAAAAATACGCAGCATTCGCAATTCGTGGAAAAAAGGCATGATAGCCAATAAGTCAATGATAGCCGCAGGGGAAAGGATAAACTCAAGCTTTTGCTTGAGAATTGTTTTGAGTGCCTGTGAAAGTGAAAACGGGCGATGCAAAAAAAGATCGCTTTCATATTGATCGATTACCACTTTTGCATTGTCGCTGTATATCCACAAGCGCACAAGATACTCGATTAAAAAAATAAGCGAAATCACATAGTTGTTAAAAAAAAGCCACTCGATGGGCATCTCATATTTTACTTGTCGAATAAGGATGTAAACACTGAGAAAAATGAGTGCGATCATCCCATAATCAAAATATTTTTTATACGGATAGTGGCTGTTTTCTAAAAGATTATAAATAAAAATTTTAGCATTACGGTAGGGCGGATACGAATGGAGAAAAAACGCAAACGCGACAAGCCACCGACCTACCATGCAGATTCTTATTGCGCCAGTTTGGCTTGAAGGATCTCGTTGAGGGTATTGGGATTCGCTGAGCCTTTAGATGCCTTCATCGCTTGACCTACAAAAAAGCCGAACAGCTTATCTTTACCCGATTTGTACTCAGCGACTTTATCCGCATTCGCCGTTAAAATCTCATCGATTAACGCTTCAAGAGCACCGGTATCACTCACTTGTTTAAGCCCCAAGGTATCGATGATCGCATCCACATCTCCGCCATCGTTCGCCAACAAATAGTCCAACACCTCTTTGGCGGCTTTACCGCTGATAATGTTCTCTTCGATACGCTTCACAAGCGTTCCCAGCGTCACAGCATCCACAACGCAGTCCACCGCACTCATACCGCCGCTTAGACGTCCTTGCAGCTCAACGGTGAGCCATGTAATCGCATTGCGCGCCGTGATGCCGCATGCCAACATCGCTTCAAAATACTGAGCGCTCTCCAGTGTCGCCGTAACCACCGCCGCATCGTAAGGGCGCACACCAAACTCACTCACAAAGCGCTCTTTTTTTGCGTCTGGCAACTCTGGGATAGTGCGCATCGTCGTGTACATCGCATCATCCACTACGACTTTGAGCAAATCAGGCTCAGGGAAATAACGATAGTCCGCGGCTCCCTCTTTCCCACGCATAGAACGGGTTTCTTGCTTTGTCTGGTCAAAAAGGCGGGTTTCTTGGACAATTTCTTCATCGTAAAGCCCATCTTCCCATGCCTCACGCTGACGCGCTACTTCTAGCTCGATCGCTTTTTGGATGAAACGGAAGCTGTTGATGTTTTTGATCTCTACTCGCGTGTAAAGTTTTTCATCACCCTTTGGACGAATAGAAACGTTAACATCGACACGAAACGATCCCTCTTGCATGTTTGCATCACTAATATCCAAATAACGGACAATCGAATGCAGTTTTTTGAGATACAAAATCGCTTCTTCTGCGCTGCGCATATCCGGTTCAGAGACAATCTCAACCAACGGTGTTCCCGCACGGTTTAAATCCACTTTGGAAATAGGTCCCTCGTGGATATTTTTACCCGCATCCGATTCGATGTGGGCACGATTGATACGGATGGTTTTTTGGCTTCCGTCTTCAAAATCAACGGTTAACTTTCCATGCTCAACAATAGGTGTATACAGTTGGGTGATTTGATACGCCGTCGGACTATCCGGATAAAAATAACTCTTACGATCAAAAAAGCTCGTGCGGTTAATCGTCGCATCCACCGCGGTACCAAACATTCCCGCTTTTCGCAACGCCTCTTTGTTCAAAACCGGCAATGCGCCGGGAAGCGCCAAACACGTCGGACAGGTGTTGGTGTTTTGCTCGTGGTTGAAGCTCGTTGGACATGAACAAAAAAGTTTAGATTCGGTGTTGAGCTGGACGTGTACTTCTAATCCGATAATGGTTTCAAACATGACTGATAAATTCCTCGTTATACAAAATATCTTATCGATGCAAATCCGTAGGCTCCGGCTGCTTCGACCGCATTTACGTGCTCTTGGGATACGATTCCGCCCAACGCAAAAACAGGTATACTTATTTTATCCACTATTAGTTTTAAATCCTCTAAACCCTTGGGTTCACCCTTGTCCGGAGTAGAAAAAATAGGACTGTACGTAACGGCATCCGCCCCTAGTTCCTGAGCCATTAACGCTTGCATATGGGTATGCGTACTAACAACCACATACAATCCGCGTGATTTCGCATGGGCAATCTCAAAAAATTGGTGCGAGGTCAAGTGAACACCGTCTGCTCCATACTGATGAGCGATAAGACCATCGCTGTGTAACAACACTTTACCCACTCTCTTTTGTCGACAAATATCGATAAAAATACGTGCAAATTCATGATAAAACGGTGTTTCTTTATCCCGAAAAAGAGCAAAATCCGGAGCATGGCGGGTGAGAGCACTCTCTAGCTTATCCTTCAGCGTCACCGCATCATGACCGTAAAAAAGAGGGTCTGTAATTAAATAGGACTTCACTCTCGCGCTTGAGACGAGTCCCGCGCGAGGGCATCACGTATTTGTGTCAAAAGCGCCGTTTGCTTCAAGGACTCTTCGTGACGATCTCGCGACATGGAAAGATTTTCTAAAATAACAATTGAAAATAATGCTAAAAAAAGAAAAAGAAACGCAAACAACGCCGCAGTAATGACGCCCAAGAAGACAAAAGATTGGAAAGTAACCCAAGTGCCGACAATAGCAAACGCCCACGAAGCTCCTCCAAGGAAGCTTAGAAGCGAATCACGTGTATTGCAGCATTTCATGGAGGTTCTTAGTGATCATCGCTAAGAAGTACTGCACCACCAAGATAAACATACGTGAGCATCATAAAGATAAAGGCTTGCAAAAATGCCATAAAGGTCAACAATGCGAAAGGGATCATCGGCAACAACCATGGAGCCAACATCAAAATAACCATCAAGAACATATCGTCCCCTTTGACGTTACCGAACAATCGGAAGCTCAAAGAGATGATACGAGAGATGTGAGAAACGATCTCGATTGGAAACATCAACCACGCCAACCACCATACCGGACCCATGAAGTGTTTGAAATACGTGATCAAACCATTACGACGAATACCCTCAAAGTTATAATACGTGAAAACAACCAACGCAAGAGCAAGCGTAAAGTCCAAGAACGCACTTGGTGCTTCAAAACCGGGAATAATCCCAATAATGTTTGCAATGCCTACAAATAAGCCGATGGTTGCAACCAACGGAAGGTAGCGGCGTGCTTCCGTTTTCCCCATAACGTCTGTGCCCATTGCCAAAACACCGTTAAGATACGCTTCCATAACGTTCTGTGCGCCCGTTGGAACCAAACGAAGATTAGACGTTGCCATACGCGCGATAATGATCACGATCGCCGCTGAAAGCAACATGTGTGTTAGAAAGATAAAAGCATGATCTTCGCTGTAAAGACCAAAGAAAGTAAACAATTCGCCCATGTGATAGCGTTCCTTTGCGGATAATATTGGCGTGATTATAATGAGTTTGAGATTAAATTCCTATAAACTCAAACCAATACGTTCTTTTTTTTGCCCACTAACCCTATTTGCTTCCCGGTCCGAAAGTCGTGAAAATATACTTAGCCATTTTTTTGTCGGTAATTCTGCCTTCACGCTCTTCAATTTTCTTCATATTTCTATTCATCACAGCGTGATACGACTTGCCGTCAAAATCTTTGTTTCTTATATCTCTCAACTTATAAATAAGCTCCTCTTCACCAAAAGCATTTAGCGCAACGCCGCAGATGTCTGCTTTACCTTGCGATGCTACCCCAAGGGCAACCGCTTGTTTCGCCGTTATACCCGAGTGTCCTTTGAGTTTTGGAACCCCGTCAGCTCTCTCGCCGTGACAATTGGCGCAGTTGTTCTTATAAATCATACTGGGGGATTCCCAATCTTTTGCGCCACAATAACTACCCATTAACAAGGATACAAGCCCAATCACTAATAGATTACGTGTTTTCATTATAAAACCTCCGAATTGATGTGAAACCATTGTACCCCATTATAATGAGAAAAGAATAAATAAAAAAATACCTCTATAAACTTAAATGACAAAGCTCATTTTTTGCGTTTACTACATCGGTTTCAATCGCCTTCTTTAACAATTCTAATGTTTCAAATTTTTGATTTTTACGTAACAAACGGACAAAAGATATTGCGGCACGCTGTGCGCCCTCAATCTCCCTATCCAAAATATGGCTCTCTACGGCATAGGTTCCATCCGTACTGATACGGTGTCCCAAAAAAACCACCGAAGGGCTAAAATGCTCTTCTTCATCCACGCGCGTCAAGGCAGCATACACGCCCTCTTGAGGAAGCAAAAAACCTTTGCACTCCAAATTCAGCGTAGCAACAAGCTCTTTTTTTCCAATCCCCTGCCCTGTGATAACATTTCCGCTAATGCAGTAGTTATGTCCCAAAAATCGGTTAGCCCCATGGATGTCCCCGATTTGCAGTTTCGCCCGGATTTTATGAGAATGTACCGAATCATTGTCAAGAGTAACTTGTTCGATAACGCACACAACGCCCGTAAAAAAGCCCTTTAGATCCTGATGAGAATAGCGGCGATCTTTCCCAAAATGAAAATCATACCCCACTACAATCTTTTTTAAAGAGGGAAATTGTGCCCGTAAGTGATGGACAAATTCTTCCCCTTCCAAATGACGAATCTTATCAAGCGGATAATAGACAATCGGATAGTAGGTATGCTTTTCGCGCTCGCATCCAGGTGTTAGATTGGCATAACCCGTTTCGATAACCACAATCGCCCCATGTTCTCCCAGTTGATTAAACAGCTGTTGATGCCCGATGTGCATCCCGTCAAATCCGCCAATGGCGATGGAATCAATGTTTGATAAAGCCATAACACGTTTCCTGATTTCCATCTTTGCCCGCGATGTGCGCGGTCTCTTTGGCGATCAATTTCCAACCAAGAAGTGAGCAGGTATCTTCAAATTTAATCATCGCTTTGCCGATGGCTTGATTGTCTTTGACCACACCGTTTTTATCCCGTTTTACTTCGCGTCCCACTTGAAACTGCGGTTTAAACAAGACAACGATATAGCGGGAGCTCAATCGGTCAATCGAGGAAAGAACCAATTCCAAGGGGATAAAAGCAACATCACACGTCACAATGTCATACGCTTTGTCAGCCGTAAATTCTCGTATGTCTGTGTTTTCATACACAGTCACTCTCGCGTCACTACGTAAACTCGGATGGAGCTGGTCACTGCCTACATCGACACAGGTTACCTGCGCAAGCCCCTCTTCCAATAACACCTGAGTAAACCCACCCGTGCTCGAACCAATATCCAGTGCATTTAACCCCTTCAAATCCCACTGTGTAAAAGGTAAAAATCCTTTGAGTTTAATCGCGGCACGACTGACGTACTGTGCAACATCCGCAATCTCGACTTTCATCGTTTCATCCGCTTCAAACGATACTTTATCGATAATCTTGCCATCCACGCTCACTGCATGGTCTTTTATCAACTGTTGTGCTTTGTTTCGACTTTCCACTAATCCCAATTCAACCAAATAACTGTCTAATCTCATTTATTTTCCTCTATCATCTCTCTAAACTCACCCTCAGTGAGCAATGCAATCCCTAATTCTACCGCTTTATCGTATTTACTTCCTGCATCTTCGCCATAAATGACAAAATCGCTCTTTTTGGATACCGATGAGGCGACTTTTGCCCCAAACTCTTCCAAAATTGCTTTGATACTGTCACGAGGAACGCTCATCGCTCCTGTTACCACCACT
>JAUPLR010000120.1 GCA_030836825.1 Campylobacterota bacterium | reverse complement strand
TCAATGCTCTGATGATAAAAATAAATGACATAGAGGATACGAATGAAACTAAGTGATCGAAGCACAACCGCTTGAGGTACTTCAAGATGCGGCGCAGAGAATTCGTCGACTGTGATATAATAACAATACTTGGTAAGAATCAGAAAAGGAACGATATTGAACTTCATTTACAGAACACATGCTATCGAAAGGATGTTTTAAAGGGATGTAAATGGAGAAGATCTTGAACACATAGTCAAAACGGGTGAGATTATAGAGACTTATCCTGATGATTGTCCGTATCCCTCTTTTTTGGTTTTAGGCTTTTTTGAGAATAGACCGCTTCATGTTGTCTATGCCAAAGATGAGAATGATTCTGTTATTGTGATAACGGTTTATGAGCCGACACTTGAAAAATGGTTTGACGATTTGAAAACGAGGAGAAAATAGCAATGAAATGTGTAATTTGTAAACATGGTGAGACACAGCAGGGCTTTACGACAGTTACGTTGGAGAAAAACGGTGCGACGATTATTTTTAAACATGTTCCAGCACACGTATGCGATAACTGCGGTGAAAAATACGTTGATGGCGAAGTAACTGCGGAAGTTTTGAAAAAAGCGCAAGAGATCGTGAATAATGGTGTCCAAATCGATATTCGCGAATATCAAAGTGCGGCGTAAATCTTCCCCGTTATTCTTCTGATAGTTTTCTTTTATCGATAGCTTTAATCGTAATTTATAGATTTTGCATTGTAATTATTAAATAAAGGAAAATAAGAATGTCTAAATTTGTCGGCGCACACGTATCTGCTAGCGGCGGAGTGTTTAACGCTCCTCTTAATGCGATGAAAATAGGGGCGCGTGCTTTTGCTCTTTTTACCAAAAACCAAAAACAGTGGGCCGCGAAACCGCTGGAGGATGAGACGATCGGATTGTTCAAAGACAATCTGGCGAAAAGCGGCATACAGCCGTGCCATATTTTGCCGCACGATTCGTATTTGATCAATCTCGGTCATCCCGAAGAAGAGAAGCGCGAAAAATCACTGGAAGCTTTTATCGAGGAGTTGCAGCGTTGCGCGCAGTTGGGTCTGGATCGTTTGAACTTTCATCCGGGGAGCCACCTCAAGCAAATTACCGAGGAAGCGTGCATCGACCGCATTGCCATGAGTATGAATTACGCGATCAAAGTGACTGAGGGGGTGAACCTAACAATCGAGAACACAGCGGGTCAGGGGAGCAATTTGGGATGGAAGTTTGAGCACATTGCCGCTATCATAGAACGTATCGAAGATAAGTCGCGTGTAGGGGTTTGTATTGACACATGCCATATGTTTACGGCAGGATACGACATACGTACGCGTGAAGCGTATGATGCAACGTGGGTAGAGTTTGACCGTATTATCGGATTTGAGTATCTCAAAGGGATGCACATCAACGATTCGAAGCCTGATCTGGGGAGCCATGTGGATCGACATGATTCATTGGGTAAGGGTAAAATCGGGCTGGATGCGTTTGGATTTTTGATGAATGATCCGAGAATGGACAACATACCGCTTGTGTTGGAAACCATTGACGAGACCATCTGGGCGCAAGAGATCGAACTGTTATACAGCATGAAAACTAGTAATTAAGGACTTTATTGAAATATTTAATTGATTTTTTAGAGAACCCATCCATTGAGCAATCTGAGATTTTTGCACAATTAAAATGTACCGTTGAGGAGGGGAAGGTTCTCCAACTGCTAACCCGTAAATTTTTGCAGTCCCAAGAGGATGTGGTTGTAGCCGAATTGCTCCAAGAGCTGTATGGCCCTGACGACTACTCGTATTTGAGCCACTTTGGCGAGGTGAAAACGCTTTTGGAACTTGGGTGGATTACGCATCACTCTTTCACTCCGATCAAAATGAGTGAGCTTTCTCAGTTGGAACTGTTTAATACTCCTATCGCATTGACCACGATTTTTATGAAGCTGCTCGAAGAGGGTTCGTTGGAAATGACGTTGCCTGAGATCAAACCGTATGCCGATCATTTGGAATATCTGCAAGATCAGTTTTTCCGTATCGAGCTGTACCAAAAAATGTCGATTATCCGTAATAACGGGAATGAGCACTCCTTGGGGATCAACCGCATTCAAAGCAAGCTGGATTTGTTGGAAAAACGGATTGAAGAACGGATCGCTCAAACTTCTCAGGATGTCGTATTGGACCGTTTTTTCAAGCAAAAGAAGCTGGAACCCAAAGAGCAGGTGATTTTTTTGGCATTGCTCAAAGAGGAGTACAGTTCGACTGAGGGGAATTTGCGCGAGATGAATACGCTCATCGATCTGATCAGTTTTGACGATTACGAGCGGATTAAAAACCGTGCATTGCTTGAAGACGGATCGCGTTTGATTAACGAGGATGTGATTGATTACGAAGAGATGCTCAATCCCTTTGGCGGTATTAGTAGAGCCTTTTACATCGTTGATGAGGTGCTTCAATCGATCATGCACCCGCAGAAGAAGAAAAAAGCACGTAAGCTCAAGCTGGATATGCTGATCAAAGAGCAGGAAATATTTGAACTTATTGAGCCTACCACTTCACTCGAAAATGTGGTGCTCAATCCCTCAACGGATAAAACGCTACAGAATCTGATGCATCAGTTGGATCGTGAAGTGATCGCGAAATTGCACGAATGGGGAATCAAAGATAAAAAAGCGGGAATCGATGCACGGATCATTTTTTACGGTCCTCCGGGTACGGGCAAAACCCTCACTGCCCATTCCCTCTCACGGTCACTGAAGCGGCAGGTTTTGAGTTTTGATTGTTCCAAAATTCTCTCGATGTATGTGGGAGAATCTGAAAAAAATGTTCGCAAAATATTCGACACTTACGCCGATTTGACGAAGCAGACGAAAACTGAACCGATTCTTTTGCTCAATGAAGCCGATCAGTTTCTCTCATCACGTTCTCAAGGAGCGGGTACATCGGCCGATCAGATGCACAATCAGATGCAGAACATTTTTTTGGAACAGATCGAAAAATTTCAGGGTATTTTGATCGCGACCACTAATTTACTCGAAAATATTGATCAAGCGTTCTCGCGCCGATTTAACTACAAAATAGAGTTTAAAAAACCGGATAAGGCACAGCGTCTCAAGTTGTGGAAAATGATGCTGCCGAAGAACGCACCGTATGAAGAGAGATTTGAGATGGAAAAACTCTCAACCTATCCTTTGACAGGCGGACAGATCAATTTGATCGTGAAAAATACAGCGTATACCGTTGCCACACGCAAAGAGCCAATTTTTCGATTGGAAGATTTTGTGAATGAAATCGAAAAAGAGCGTCAAGGAAATTTTGACACCGAAAAGTCGGTAGGATTTTTAAACAATTAAGGGTGATTTTTGTCACTCTTTCCCAAAATTTAATGGCTTCTTAAAGCGAAACCTTCCTTCTGGATACCCATACAAAATAAATTATTGTTACCAAATGGTACATAATGAATGAAATGCACACGCATTGGTGTTTACAAAAGTAACACAGGCCGAGAAATGGTCATGGTGTTGGGGATGATTTAACACTCTTTTTGTTATAGTGCAACAACTATTTTTATAAAAAAGCCGTATCTGATTGTGAGGACTACTCTAAGCTCAGATAAGCCATCAACCATGAAAAGGTAGAACTATGGAACATTACAACGTCGCAAATCCTTATTTCGGGGTATTTGTACTGTTTGTTATTACGTTTGGAGCATTTTATGCGACGACGGTATTGGCACGCTTGGCGAGCCGTGCATTGGCGGCCAAAGATACAGAAAAATTGAAACTGTCGCCTTATGAGTGTGGTCCTGAGGTTACGCGTCAGCCTAACCGCATTTCGACGCAGTTTTACCTGTTCGCACTTTTATTTTTGCTTTTTGACGTAGAGATCGTCTTTATGTTTCCATGGGCAATTGATTTTAAATTGCTAGGTTGGTTTGGTTTTGTTGAGATGCTAACGTTTATTTTGTTGTTAGCAATCGGTTTTGTTTATGCATGGAAAAAAGGAGCGCTCGAATGGCACAACATCAAGTAAATTACTTAAAAGACGGCGGTCTTCCCGTCGCGTTGACGACAATTGACAAAGTCGTAAACTGGGGACGTTCAAATTCGATTTGGGCACTAACATACGGTTTGGCATGTTGCGGTATTGAGATGATGGCTTCGGGCGCATCTCGTTATGACTTCGACCGTTTTGGTACGATTTTCCGTGCTTCTCCTCGTCAGGCGGAACTTATGATTGTCGCAGGGACGTTGACCAAAAAACACGCGGAATTTATCCGACGTTTGTACGATCAAATGACAGAGCCAAAATGGGTGATTTCTATGGGTTCATGTGCCAATACGGGTGGTATGTTTAATACGTATGCGACGGTTCAAGGGGTTGATCGTGTTATTCCGGTAGATTTGTATCTCCCTGGTTGTGCACCACGCCCTGAAACATTACAATATGCGGTAATGATGCTGCAGCAAAAGATCCGTAAAGAGCCAGCCTCTCGTGCTCAAAAACCTAAAAGGTTGATGTAATGAGAGCCTATACGCCTAAGGATAACGTACAAAAAAAATCGTATTACACGGATCGCTTTTGGGTAGCCCCGCAAGTGGCAAAATCGGCAGTAAGTGATGATGCCGTATTTGCAGCGGACCTTGATGCAATCAAAGCAAAATTTGATGTTTTGGATGCCTATATTCAAGTAGACCAGATGGTAGTTGTGATTCATGCGAACGACAATTATGCTGTTCTTGAGTTGCTCAAAAACGAGCGTGAATACACACAGCTCTCAGAGATGAGTGCGATTGACTGGTTGGCAACCGAGGGAAAATTCGAAATTTTCTATCAAATGTTGAGTATGGCTAAGCGTAAGCGTGTTCGTATCAAATGTAAAATCGATGAGAAAGAAGCCATACAAAGCGTTGAGAAGCTTTTCCGCTGTGCAGATTGGTCTGAGCGCGAAATGTACGATATGTTTGGAGTTGTCGTTAACAATCACCCTTTCATGAAACGTATTTTGATGCCGGATGACTGGGAAGGATTTCCATTGCGCAAAACGTATCCATTGCAAGGTGATGAATTTGCAGCATGGTATGAAGTCGATAAAATCTTCGGCAAAGAAGCCAGAGAGATTATTGGGCCTGAAAATCGTGATCCTGCGCGCATTGATCGTTATGATACAAAGCGTTTCGCTAGATTGGGGCACGAAGTACCATTTGGTACAGACATTAGCCAAGGCGAACCGGATACACCGCTTGTTTACCAAGAACAAAAAGGTGTGTTCATGGTCGATAAATTTGATACTCAGAAGTCCGTTGTGATCTCTGATCGCCACCGTTAAGGAGTTGTGAATGCAACAAGCCAATCGTCTTAGACCATTTTTTGAAAATATTACCTTTGATCGAGTTGACAATGAAATGGTCCTTAACTTCGGTCCTCAGCATCCGTCGTCACACGGGCAACTGCGCCTTATGCTGCACATGCAGCAAGAGCAGATCACCAAAGCGCATCCGGATATCGGATACCTTCACCGCGGTATGGAGAAGATGGCGGAGAACATGATCTACAATGAGTTCATGCCAACTACCGACCGTATGGATTACATCGCTTCAAGCTCAAACAACTATGGTTTTGCCCTTGCCGTAGAAAAATTGATCGGTCTTGAGGTTCCGCGTCGTGCGAAAGTGATTCGTATGCTTCTTTTGGAAATAAACCGTTTGATGTCTCACCTTTTCTGGTTGGCAACGACGGCTTTGGATATCGGCGCCATGACCGTATTCTTGTATGCCTTCCGTGAGCGCGAGTATTTGATGGATTTGGTCGAAGATTATTGTGGCGCACGTTTGACGCATGCCGCTATTCGTATCGGCGGAGTTCCCTTGGACTTGCCGGATAATTTTATAACGGATTTACGTAAATTTTTGGATAAATTACCGGCAAACATCAAAGATTATGAAGATTTATTGGATAAGAATCGTGTTTGGTTGATGCGTATGGAAAACGTCGGTGTTATTTCTAAAGAGATGGCATTAAGCTGGGGCTGTTCAGGGGTTATGCTGCGTGCCTCCGGCGTCCAATGGGATATCCGCAAAGAAGAGCCGTATGAATTGTACGATGAAGTAGAGTTTAATGTTCCTGTTTCTGACAAGGGAGATAACTATGCGCGTTATAAGCTTTACATGGCAGAAATGCGTGAGTCGGCAAAAATCTTATACCAAGTTGCGGATATGTATGAGGGAACGCCAACCGAATTGATGGCGCATGCACCACAGTATATTTCAGCACCAAAACTGGATATTATGACGCAAAACTATGCGTTGATGCAGCATTTTGTCCTGGTTACGCAAGGGATGCGTCCGCCTGTGGGTGAAGTGTACGTCCCGACTGAATCTCCTAAAGGAGAGCTAGGGTTTTACATCAATAGCCAAGGCGGGCCGTATCCGTACCGTCTTAAATTACGTGGACCATCATTCTGGCATACGGGTATTTTAACTGATTTGTTGCCTGGGCATTATATCCCAGACGTAGTATCCATCATCGGGACGACCAATATCGTCTTCGGTGAAGTAGACCGCTAGAAGGACTCGCATGAAACGTTACGATTTACGTCACCTCAAAGGTGCTTTTTACGACCGCATGGGTCAAATCATGCAAGAAGAGGCATCAACCAAAGAAGTGTTGATTTTCTTGTTTGAGATTGGTGATTTTACACCAATTCAAAAGAGTGCCGACTTGGTCAAAGCCAAGGGATACGAGCTAATAAATTCGTTGAAATTTAACGAAGCGGACTGGACCATAGTGGTCAAGAATAAGGAATAGTCGTGAGCAAAGTCTATTTTTCCACATGGCGCGGGGAGCAGATCAATAACATTGGCAAACCCGAAGAGCAGTGGGAAGTATCCGCTTATAATTTGCCCGCAGATTATAATGAACATGCCCACTCAAAAGCGTTCATTGGATGGGATGGTCTCGCACTGTTTAACCCCGATGTTGACGTGGTTCGTTTGGCTGCTGAATATGCCGCGCAATATCAGGTCTATTCGGAGGCATGCGGACGTTGTGCGCCAGGGCGATGGGGCGGACGTATTTTGTACGATCTGTTAGATAAAATCGCTCGCGGGGAGGGTGCCGTATCGGATATGGACCACCTCAAAGAGGTTTCAAAAACCATGCAAGAGACCTCAAAATGTGAAATAGGAAAAACCGTCCCTACTCCATTGCTGGATTTGATGCACCATTTTGAAGCGGAATTTATGGATTGCATCAACAACCAAAAAGCGTCCAAGCATTATCACATGCAAGACACCAACTATATCGCCAAAATTACTGCGCCGTGTATGGACGCATGTCCTGCACATGTAGATATTCCGGCCTATATTGAGGGTGTTCGTGATTTGCGTTTTGATGATTCATTGATGGCGACACGCCAAACCATGCCTCTTGCGCACACGTGCGGACGCGTTTGCCCTCATCCGTGTGAGACAGAGTGTCGTCGTACGAATTTGGATGAGCCGATTTCGATTATGGAACTCAAGCGTTTGGGTGCCGATTATGAAATCGATCATGGTTTTGGCTTTTTTCATCCTGCACAGCAAAAGCCGTTAAACGGTAAGAAAGTAGCGGTTATCGGTTCAGGTCCTGCGGGACTTACGGGTGCGTATTATATGGCACTTGAGGGGATCGACGTTGACGTGTATGAAGAGCTTCCGGTTCTTGGTGGCGAAGTTGCTGTTGGGGTACCTGAATACCGTATGCCCATTGATCGCTACAATCAAGACATTAAAGCGGTGCGTGACTTGGGTGTAACGTTTATCACGAACACGCGCGTAGATGCGGATATGATGCGTCAATTTGAATCCGATTACGATGCGATTTTGGTGGCAACGGGGACGCGTATTTCTAAAAAAGTCTATTGTGAAAATGAACGTGCGGATATTCAAGGCTATTGGGGTGCGATTGATTTTCTCGATAAAGTCAATTTGGAAGTCAAATACGGAATAATGGTTCCGGAGGTAGATCAAAAGAAGCATATGCTGGAGAAAGACTACGTTGATTTAACGGGCAAGACGGTTGTGTGTGTCGGTGGCGGATTTACCTCGATGGACGTTGTTCGTTGCTCGATCCGTGCGAATGCAAAAAAAGTAGTCATGATCTATCGTCGTGATGAAAAGACGATCATAAACAACACAACGTACGAAGAGTATCACGAAGCGGTCGAAGAGGGCGTTGAGTTTATTTTTCACTCGGCTGTTGCTGAGATGCGCGATGAGAACAATGTCTTAAAATCACTGTTGATTGATAGGTTTGAATTGGTTCCGGATCCTAATGGCGGGCGTCCAACATTGGAAAAAATCGAGGGCGCATCGTTTGAGATGGAGTGTGATTATCTTATCCCTGCGGTATCCCAAAGCGCTGATTTGAAACTCATACCTGAAGAGTGGGAAATTGAGCGTACTTCGTGGGGTACGATCAAAACAAACGGCAAAGACTACATGACATCACGCAAAGGTATTTTTGCAGCAGGTGACTGTGAATACGGGCCAATGACAATCGTAAATGCGGTAGGTCAAGCAAAACGCGCTTCCTCGGTTATATCGCGCTACGTTCAAGACGGTCAAATTGTTCTGCTTGATAATGAGATAATGGAAGATCACTTGCGCAGGCTCAAAGTATACAACAAGAAAGAAAAAGTAACGGGGTGGCTTCCGGGTCTTCCTAGAGAACACAGTGAAGTTCTTACCGCGGATGAACGTAAATACAACAACAAAGAAGTGAAATACGGATTTACGCAAGAACAGGCAATTTCTGAGGCAGAGCGCTGTATGCGTTGTTATTACATCGCAATGGTTGCACATTAAGGGGTATGGATGATCAATTTTACAATAAATAACCAACCTGTAACCGCGACCAAAGGGGAAACAATCCTTCAAGCGGCACGCAAGGCTGGCTTTTATATTCCAACCATGTGTTATTTGGAAAAAACAACGCCGTGCGCATCGTGCCGGTTGTGCGTGGTAGAAGTTAACACCACCGACAGTCTTGTTTTGAGCTGTCAAACACAACCGACGCAAGGATTGGAAGTTACGCTTGATTCGGAGCGTTTACAACGAGAACGTACCAATATTATGCGTATGTATGATGTCAATCATCCTCTGGAATGCGGAGTATGTGATAAATCAGGCGCGTGTGATCTTCAAAATAAAACATTAGAATTCAATATTGATTCTCAGCATTTTACTGCCAAAGAACAACCGCGCAAGACAGAACGCTGGGGATTGATTAATTATGATCCGTCTTTGTGTATTTTATGTGAAAAATGTGTCCATGTCTGTAATGAGATCATTGGGGACGATGCAATAACCTTGCAATTTGGGGGATACAAATCGGCGGTTATCCCTAAAAACAGCGATAAACTTGATTGTACCTTCTGTGGTGAGTGTATTGCGGTGTGTCCGGTGGGTGCATTGGTGAGTTCTGACTTTCAATATCAAGCGAATACGTGGGAACTTAGCCCTGTTCCCGCAACATGCGCACACTGTTCAGCAGGGTGTTCATTGACGTATGAAGTCAAACATACCTCGATCGCTACAGGCAATGAAGAGCGCATTTATCGTGTGACGAATAATTTTGAATACGCAACCCTTTGCGGTGCCGGACGATTTGGATTTGACTATGACGTACAAGCATCCAAAGATACCGTTGCCTTTGAAAAAGCGGTATCTGCTCTTCGAAACGCAAAAGCAATACGATTTAGCTCAATCATTACGAATGAAGAAGCCTTGATTTTGCAAAACCTCAAAGAAAAGCTTGGACTGAAGCTTTTCAATGAAGAGGCAAGAGCGTATCAAATGTTTATGCAAGCATACGCAAGCATAAGTGGAAAATCAGCGTCTAGCGGAACGCTGGATGCGATTGCGCAAAGTGACGCGATTATCGTATTGGGCGGACGTATTGCAACGGATAATCCGGGTGTTCGTTATGCGATGACGACTGCGGCGCGCCACAATGGGGCTAAAATTATTTACATGCACCCGCTCGAAGATACCCTCTTGCAAAACGTTGTAACACAATTTGTGAAATACGAAGCAGGGTCTGAAGAGGGCGTTATGGCAATGTTGGCCAAAACGCTGTTGGCAGATGCAGATCTTAGTGATGAGATTCGAGAATTTTTCAATGAGTTGGACGAGGGTTATTTGTGTGCCGAGAGCAATGCCGGGGATGAAGAGTTCGCTCGTATTGAAAAATCATTGCGCCGTATGAAACGCAAAACATTGATAATCGGATCGGACGTGTTGACTCATGAACGCGCGCAAAATATTGCACGTTTGGCGGCATTGGTTGAAGCATACGCCGATTTCTCTCTTGTTATTGTGCCTGTGAACGTCAATACGGTGGGTGTTTCATTGGTGTGCGATCTTGATCAGGATGAAAACAGTGCAGAGGTTGTTGGGTATAACGCAAACGGAGATTTTGTGATTGGTGCTATGTGCGAGAGTGATCTTACGGTACCTGCTATGAATGGTCAAGAAGGGACAGTTGTGAGCATGAATCATCAGCTATTGCCTACAAACGTTGCGATTGGTTTTGAGGGATACTGTTTAAACGATCTTGCCAATGCGCTTGGATTACGAAGGCTCAATACCATTGATTACACGGCACAGCTGCCAAAGACAAAAGGGTTCAAGGCAATCGCGTTCGATAAAGTTGGGAACTTTTACGGAGCATTAGGGGAAGACAATCGCGGTTATAGGTTAGAAACACTCGACGTGCCCGTGAATGGAGCGCTGGAGGAGATAGCAGAATTACCGGAATTCAACGGTACGGTTGTGTATCGCTGTAATCCTGTTAATCAATTCAATATCTATACGGCCCATACAACGCAGTTAGAGCGAGACGCGGCATTGCGAGGATCAGCACAGTTTGCGGCGGCAGCGCGTATTGGTAATGGAGATCGAGTAGAAGTTCAATCCAATGGAAATATTGAAATGCGCACTTTTGTTCTTGATGAGAGTCTAAAAGGGACCATTGCATTATCGCCAACGTTTGATGAAAAATTTGGAGCCATGAACGAGCGTTATCGCTTTGAAAAAATTAAAATTATGAGGGTGGGTAGTTGAATCATGAATGAAATAACGATAACCATAGATGGTAAAGCGGTTCAAACGCAAGAGGGTGAATTTATCCTCAATGCGGCGCGCGCCAATGGTATTTTTATCCCTGCTATATGTTATCTGACACGCTGCTCACCAACATTGGCCTGTCGTATCTGTTTGGTAGAGGCGGATGGAAAACAAGTCTATGCGTGTAATTCAAAAGCAAAAGAAGGGATGAATGTTGTTACCAGCACATCGACCATTGAACAAGAAAAACGGGCAATTATGGAAGTTTATGATGTAAATCATCCATTAGAGTGCGGCGTTTGTGATCAATCGGGAGAGTGCGAACTTCAAAACTATACTTTGGAATTGGCGGTTGATTCGCAATCGTACTGTATTGCAGATACGTTCAAGCCGGCACAAGATTGGGGACTCATTAAGTATGATCCCGCTTTGTGTATTATGTGTGAGCGCTGTATTACGGTCTGTAAAGACATGATCGGCGATGGCGCACTTTCTACGGTTGCGCGCGGGAGTGATGCTATTGATCCAGCCTTTAAAGAGTCAATGCCAAAAGATGCCTACGCAATGTGGAATAAACTCAATAAGTCCTTGATTGCTCCAAATGCGGGCGATACGCTTGACTGTACTAACTGCGGTGAGTGTACGTCCGTTTGTCCGGTAGGTGCGTTGGTAAGTACGGATTACCAATACAGTGCAAACGCGTGGGAGCATGAGCAAATTCCGGCTACCTGTACGCACTGTAGTGCGGGGTGTCAAATCAGCTACGATATTAAGCACACGAGCATTGCGGATCCGGAAGACAAGATCTATCGTGTTAAAAATGAATGGAACTATGTATCCTTGTGCGGAGCTGGACGGTATGGATACGATTTCCAAAACAGCAATGTGACCAAAGATGCAGGACAATTTGATGCGGCAATCGCTGCATTTAAAAAAGCGGACACAATTCGCTTTACCTCAACGATCACCAATGAAGAGGCAATGATTTTACAACGTCTCAAAGAAAAATTCGGTTACCGTTTGATCAATGAGGAAGCAAGAGTATTTAAAGCATTTTTAAATGCATACAGCGCAATCAGCGGGCAATCGCTTTACAGCGGTAACTTAAAAGAAGTCCATGACAGCGATTTCGTGGTCTCCATCGGTAGCGCATTGAAAACCGATAATCCCAATGCCCGTTTTGCCATGAACAATGCCCTTTCGATGAACAAAGGGGCAGGGCTTTATTTTCATCCGATTAATGATCCTGTTATCAATGATATGTCCAAAAATGTGACGCAATTTAATCATGCGGCGATGATGGAAGAAGCGGCATTGTATTTGATGCTTGACTTGTTTGGGGATAAAGCGGCGATGCCTTCGGACGTCGTAAGCTATTTGGCAACGTTTCATTCGACAAAAACGGTCACGATTGAAGAAACGGTAGATGAAAAAGTAACTGAAACCGTTGTTAAAAAAGTTCTCAATGAAGAAACGGGTCTCGAAGAAGACGTAAACGAAGAGGTCACAAAAACCGTCAAGAAAAAAGTATCCAAAGAAGTAGAAGTGGATGATAACCGCCTTTACGATCTTTTAAATGCACCGGCAGGATTTGCAGACACATTGATTAAATATTTGGCGAAAAAAGAGAAATTTGCATTGATGGTCGGACCTGATTTGTACAGCCACCCAAATGCGGTCAACTGTGCTCGTTTGGTTGCGTTGATCGAAAAATATACAGCGTTTAATGTAACCATGATTCCCAACCTGTCCAATACATTGGGAGCAGCATTGATTTGTGATCTGGATGCCGCCGGCGGAAGCTACACAATTGGATATAATGCAGCAGGAAATTTCACATTGAGTGCCTTAGGCAACGGTGATTTGGATATGCCGGCACTTAATCAGCAAGAGGGGACGTTAACCAGCATCGATAAGCGGGTTAATCCGACCAACGTAGCGGTAGGATTTGGCGGGTATACGCTCAATGATATTGCAAATGCGCTTGGGTTTAATGAGGCATTGACGGTGAATTATACGAAACAGCTTCCGGTATCTTCGGGATTTAAAGCCGTAGAGTTTGATACCTTGCCAAACTACTATACCAATGCAGGTGAAGAGGTGCGCGGCTATCTCCTTGCTGTTTCTTCTGTCAGTGTAAATGGGGATGAAAGTGTCACAAGATTCAATGAATCTTCCGCAATGGGTGAGGGAATTGTCTATTTAGCAAATCCTGTCTTGCATTTCACACCGTTTACAGCAAAAGCGCATCAACTCAAAGGGACAGGCGGGCTTTATGCATCGGCTGCCTTTATGAGCGCTAATGGGGTAAAGGACGGTGATCGTGTTCGCGTTAAAACGGCACAAGGGGAAATCGTGGTCAACGTAATCGCGGATGGAAAAATTGATGGCGAGATTCCGTATCTCCCAACATTTGACACACAAATAAATTCTGGTGCATTGTTTGACGGTTACCGTTTTGCAACTGTATCAATTCAAAAGGCGTAAGCATGGATGTAGCATTTATCATCGAGACGATAGTTAAAATCGTTGTGATCTTATCGGTTTTCTCAGCCCTTGCGGGTTTTGGAACCTACTTTGAACGTAAGGTTCTTGCGTTTATGCAGCGTCGTTTGGGACCGACACACGTTGGTCCCTATGGCTTGCTCCAAGTGGCGGCTGATGGGATTAAACTCATTACGAAAGAGGACATTATCCCGCAAAATGTCGTTAAACCGATTTTTAAAATCGCCCCGGTAATAACAGCATCGACTGCATTCATGGCAGCTGCTGCGATTCCGTTTTGGCCTGAGTTTACGGTTTTTGGATACACGGTACATCCTATTGTTGCCGACGTCAATGTAGGTATCTTGTATGTATTGGCGGTTATGGCAATCGGATTGTACGGTCCATTGCTAGGCGGTATGGCATCGGCGAATAAATGGTCGTTGCTTTCGGCGGCGCGTGGTGCGGCAGTGTTCATTTCGTATGAAGTTATCACAGGGCTTTCATTGCTGGCGCCTTTGATGATGGTTGGATCGTTGTCGTTGATTGATATCAACAATTATCAAAAAGGTGGCTTTTTTGATTGGTTAGCATGGTCGCAACCGGTTGCTTTCATCTTGTTTTGGATTGCTGCTTTTGCAGAAACAGGGCGTACGCCGTTTCACCTCGTAGCCAATGATCATGAAATTGTCGATGGTTTTGGTACGGAGTACTCTGGGATGAGATGGGGTCTGTTCTTTATCGGCGAGTACGCCAACATGTTCTTTATTTCATTTGTTATGGCAATCATATTTTTGGGTGGTTACGGTGATGGTTCAATTGCCGGAGCCTTTCAGTTATTGATGAAAGTAGCTTTCTTTTTCTTCTTTTTCTTATGGACAAGGGCTGCATGGCCGGATGTTCGACCGGATCAGTTGATGTGGTTATGTTGGAAAGTATTGATGCCTATAGCCATCTTGAACGTTATTGTTACGGGTGTTGTTATTTTGATTAAAACTCAAGGGGGCATGTAATGCATGTAGAGCCGTTTACAGATCGTAACGTAAGTGAGCAAAGTGCTTATTACTATGTCGATATTGAAGAGTATCCGGTTACGGGATGGGATAAATTTAAGCAAGTCGTAAAGCGTTCACTAAAAGGGGAGCTTTTTATCGGATTATGGATAGTAATGCGTGAGATGATTAAGTTTGACATCCATACCGTGAAATATCCGATGGAAAAACTTCCGATCGGTCCGCGTTATCGCGCTGTTCATAAACTGTTACGTTTGTGGGAGTCTGGATTTGAACGTTGTATCGGATGCGGATTGTGTGAAAAAATCTGTATTTCTGATTGTATTCGTATGGATACGCGTATTGATGAAAATAGCCGTAAAGAAGTCACCGAATACAGTATTAATCTTGGACGTTGTATTTTTTGCGGATATTGTGCGGAAGTATGTCCGGAACTGGCTATTGTACATGGAGAACGGTATGAAAATGCGTCTCAACAGCGTGCCCACTTTGTAATCAAAGACGATATGCTCACCCCTCTTGATTTATTAGTGTCAGGACAGCAAAAAGATTATCCAGGTTTTGGTTCGATTACCCCACATGAGGACGAGCGTGTTGCTAAAACACCGCTTGCCTATTAAGGAGATATGAATGTTTGAAGCAATTGCTTTTTATTTGTTTGCGGCATTAACGATTGGTATGTTTACCATTACGGTTATGACTTCACAGGCATTGTATGCATTAACGGCGATGGCCTCTGGGATGATTTTTATCTCAGCTTTCTTCTTTATGCTCGGTGCTGATTTTCTTGGAGTTGTTCAAATCATCGTTTATACGGGTGCTGTTATGGCGTTGTATGCCTTTGGTATGATGTTTTTTGATACAACGCGTACGTTGGTTGAAAAACAGAACAATCCACGTATCATTTTCGTATTGGGGGTAATGGCCGCAACCTTGATCGTCTTTATTTTGGTTTCCCCGATTATTTCTACAAATTTGGAAGCGCGTTATCCGATCGAGGCGGCTGTTGGAAATTCTCAAGCTATCGGTTTGGTCTTGTTTACCAAATTTTTGGTTCCATTTGAACTTGCAGCCGTTATGTTATTGGTTGCGATGATTGCCGGTATCGTGTTGGCAGGTAAGAAAATGGATAAATCGTTGACCTTAATGGCGGAAGAAGAGATTGCGCTTATGAGCGCAACTCAAGCTCCTAAAGATACAGAAGAAGAAGGAGCCCACTAATGGAAATTACATTAGCTCACTACCTAGTACTCTCAGGCGTGCTGTTCGCGATTGGTCTGATCGGGGTAATGCGTCGTAAAAACTTGCTGATGCTCTTTTTCGCGACAGAGATATTGCTCAATGCGACCAATATTGGCTTTGCTGCGATTGCGCACTTTCACAATGACTTAACGGGGCAGATGTTTGCCTTCTTCATTATTGCTATTGCGGCATCTGAAGTAGCCGTTGGACTTGGGTTGTTGATCGTATGGTACAAGCGTACCGGCAAGATCGACCTAGATATTATGACATCGATGCGAGGGTAAACAATGGAAATTTATTTATACATCGCACTTTTTGCGCCGCTGGCAGGTTCCCTGTTTTCTGCACTTTTTGGTGCTTCTCCGAAGACAAGCGTGACCGGAATGGTTGCCTCTGGATTGTTGTTTGTCTCTTTTATGAGCAGTGTTGTATTGCTTAATTATGTTATGGCAGGACACACGGTTCACGTAGAAATGATGACGTGGATTGCTGCGGGAGATTTTTATGTCCCATTCGGATTTGTGGTTGATCAAGTCAGTGTCGTTATGATGATGGTAGTAAGTGTTGTTTCGACCATTGTTCACATTTATTCAATCGGCTATATGGACCACGATAAAGGATTCAATCGCTTCTTCTCGTACTTAAGCGCATTTGTTTTTTCAATGATGATACTCGTTATGAGTGACAACTTCCTAGGGCTGTTTATTGGTTGGGAAGGCGTGGGGCTATGTTCATGGTTGCTGATTGGTTTTTGGTATCACAAAGAATCGGCAACGTGGGCAGCAAATGAAGCGTTTATTATGAACCGTATTGCTGACTTGGCAATGTTGGTGGGTATTTTCATGATTTATTGGAATATCGGATCGCTGCAGTATGATGTTGTTTTTGCTGAAATTTCGAATCTTTCTATCCCTATTGTTACATGGATTGGAATTTTCCTCTTTGTTGGGGCAATGGGTAAATCTGCGCAATTCCCGTTACACACATGGCTTGCAGACGCGATGGAAGGTCCTACTCCGGTTTCGGCATTGATCCACGCAGCAACCATGGTAACTGCGGGCGTTTACTTGGTGGTGCGTGCTAATCCTATCTATGGTTTGATTCCGGAAGTTGGTGTCGCAATCGCTTCATTGGGCGCATTCGTCGCGATGTTTGCGGCAACCATGGCCTTGGTAAATCGTGATATGAAACGTATCGTTGCGTATTCTACGTTGTCACAACTGGGTTACATGTTTGTGGCAGCCGGTTTGGGCGCGTACTGGGTTGCGTTGTTTCACCTTATGGCACACGCATTCTTTAAGGCATTGTTATTCTTAGGTGCGGGTAATGTTATGCACGCAATGCACGATGAGCTTGATCCCTTTAAAATGGGCGGATTAAAAAAGTCGATGAAGGTGACATGGATTCTTATGACGTTGGCGTCTGTTGCCCTTGCAGGAATTTACCCATTGGCAGGATTCTTCTCAAAAGACTTGATTTTAGAAGTTGCCTTTGTTGAACAACACTATGTTCTTTACACCGTATTGTTATTAACAGCGGGCTTGACGGCATTTTATTCGTTTCGTCTTGTTGCGTTGATTTTCCATGGTAACGAGCGACATTTGAAATACGGTATCCATCCTCATGAGGCCTATACGTTTATGCTGTATGCTATGGCGCCGTTGGCGGTATTGGCAGTTATTGCGGGTATGGTCTTTAAAACACCGTATTATGAAATGGTTACCCAGCTTTTGCCGGCTATAGAATATCATGTGCACAATCATACGACGTTTTGGATTATGACGATTGGAACGCAATTGTTTGTTATTGCAGCGATTGCTTTTGCGTATAAAAAATATGCAAAAGCAGTCAGAGTGGATGTAAAAGTTGAATCAGGCTTTTTCTATCAATTGCTTTACAATCAGTATTACATCCCTAAAATCTATGATGAAGTATTCACAAAACCCTACCGCGAACTCTCAAAAGTAGCATGGAAGCAAATTGATCTTAAAATCGTTGATGCAACGGTGGATGGAATCGCGAATGTCATCTATCGTACGGGTGAAAAAACACATACCATGCAAAACGGTAACCTTTCCAGTATGTTACGCTGGATGGTTGTCGGTTTAGTGGTTTTATTGGTACTAGCTATCGCATTTACTGTTGGATACAACGCAGTAACTATGCGGGCGATGTAAGGAGCTGTTGATGCAAGAACACATTTTATCGATTTTAATTTTCTTCCCGGCATTGGCAGCAATGCTCGGATTTATTGTTCACAAGGACAGCGCGAGAGCCTATGGTATCACGGTTGCTGCTGTTGAATTTTTTCTTTCTCTGTGGTTATGGTATTTGTATGATCCTATGACATCCGGAATGCAATTTATGGAGTCAGCTCCGCTTGTTGCGGCGTTTGGTATTAATTACATTGTGGGTATTGACGGCATTTCGCTGTTTATCATTATTCTAGCTACGTTTTTTACGATGATTGGCATCGCGTCACTTACTGAAACGCGTCGTGTTAAAGACCTCATTGTCACCCTTCTCTTTTTAGAGATGACGATGGTTGGGGTATTCGCGGCATTGGATGCGGTTGTTTTCTATGTTTTCTGGGAGCTCTCCTTGATCCCGATGTTGTATATTATTGGCGCATGGGGCGGACCGCTTCGTATTTACGCGTCGGTTAAGTTTTTCTTGTATACGTTCACAGGCTCATTGGTAATGTTGGTGGGCATGTTGTTTATGGCCTATTTTTACCACCAAGCAACAGGGCAATGGAGCTTCTCCCTGTTGGAATGGTACCGATTGATCTTGCCGCTTAATTTCCAACTGTGGTTGTTTGCTGCCTTTTTTGTCGGATTTGCGATCAAAGTACCAATGTTTCCATTTCATACATGGTTACCGTACGCACACGGGCAAGCACCCACCATCGGTTCGGTTATCCTTGCGGCGATTTTGCTTAAAATGGGAACCTACGCATTTGTCCGTTTTTCATTACCGTTATTCCCGGATGCTTCTGTATTCTTCATGTTTCCAATTGCAACATTGGCAATCATTATGATTGTCTATACTGCCATGGTGGCATACGCACAAGAAGACGTTAAACAAGTTGTGGCGTACAGCTCAGTATCGCATATGGGTGTCATTGTTCTTGGTACTTTTGCTCTCAACGTTGAGGGGATCAGCGGATCTATTTTCCTGATGATTGCACACGGTGTCGTCTCGGGTGCATTGTTCTTGCTTGTCGGAGTTATTTATGACCGCCGTCATACAAAACTGATGTCTGAGTTTGGTGGTCTTGCCTCTGTTATGCCACGTTATGCGACTCTCTTTGGGATTATGATGATGGCTTCTGTCGGTTTGCCATTGACGATTAATTTCGTGGGCGAATTTTTGTCCCTCCTTGGATTCTATAAACAATCGCACGGATTCGCATTGGTTGCGGGAACCGCAATTATCGTAGGCGCTATTTACATGCTTACTGCCTACAAAAAGATGTTTTTTGGAACGGTTACCAAAGAAGAAAACAAACATCTCAAAGACGTCAATAAGACAGAATTGTTAGCATTGGTACCGCTGGCGGTGATTACGATTTGGCTGGGTGTCTACCCAAAACCGATTTTAGAACCGATCAGCAACAGTGTTGAATCGATTGTCCAATTGATGCACGATAAAGCACAAACACCTGAAGCGCAAAAGCGCATTCCGAATCTTGGTAATCCTGAAGTCAAGAATTTACAACAGGAGGCACACTAATGTTAGAGCCAATAAATGTTTCTCTAGCGTCACTGAACATTGCTACGCTTGCGCCGATGCTTATAGCAATCGTGGGCGCATTGAGTATTCTTTGTATCGATATGCTCAAAGAAGGGCTGCACAAGTCTCTCTACGTTATGGTCAGTTTGCTCTTTTTATTGCTTGACTTAGGGGTTGTTATCGATTTTGGAAACACATTCTTGAAGAATGGTCCTGTATTGGGTATGTTTGACATGATTCTCATGGATGGTCTTGCCATTATGGGTCAGATAATCATTGTTGCGGGATCAATGCTGTTCATCCCCTTGGCATTAACGTCTAAACGTTTTCATGAGTATAATTATCCGGAATATTTTGCCCTTTTCTTGTTTATGATTGCCGGTTTTCAATTTATGGTTGCTACGGACAATTTAATCATGATTTTTGTGGGACTTGAAACCGCTTCCTTAGCCTTGTATGCTTTGATTGCCTTGCATAACCGATCAAAATCATTTGAAGCGGCGGTCAAGTATTTCACTATGGGCGCATTGGCGGCTGGTTTTTTCGCCTTTGGTTCTATGATTTTGTATGCGATTACCGGCGCGATTGAAATCAATCAGATTGCCTCCGTATTGGCCGCGGATCGTTATGCGGATATTGGTTATGTCCTTGTAGCGGTCTCTTTTCTTCTTGCGGCCTTTGGCTTTAAACTCTCGATGGTCCCTTTTCACACGTGGACACCGGATGTTTATGAGGGATCTACGGCGGCATTGGCTGGATACATGTCCATTGTGCCTAAGATCGCAGGATTCATCGTTGCTATGCGTTTGTTTGAATTTTTAGTTCACAGTGGCGTTGTATGGCTACAGGTGATTTTGTACGTAGCCGTGGTAGTTACAATGACGGCATCCAACATCTGGGCGATGGTACAGACAGACGTTAAGCGTATGTTGGCATACAGTTCCATTTCGCATGCCGGTTTTGTTATGGCGGCAATTTTGATTGGCACTACGCAGTCCAATACGGCTCTTTTCTTGTATTGGGCATTGTTTGGCTTTACGAATCTTGGTGCGTTTACCATGTTGTGGGTGAGCCGACAGAAGAATCTTCTACCAGGACAAAGCTCAGATCATGCGTTTGAGAAATTCTCCGGATTGATTAAAACGATGCCGATGGCCGCGATTATGATGGGACTGTTTATGCTTTCCCTTGCAGGTATACCGCCTTTTGGACTGTTTTGGGGTAAGATATACGTTATCGCCTCTGCTGTAAGTGGCGGGTATACGGTACTTGCACTCATTATGGCATTAAACTCAGCGCTTGCAGCGTATTACTACCTTAAATTGATCGTGTATATGTTCATGAAAGAACCGATTGTAGGATATGAAAAACATTATTTGACCAATGCGTCTCTTTCCTTAAAAACGATTGTAGGAATTGCTGCAATTGGAACTATTTTCGCAGTAGTTGCCGTTAATCCTCTGTTAAATGTGATTACATTATTCGTGTATAATAGCGGTTACTAAGTTTAAAACAGCAGGGGGAAGCTTGAAGCACTGGTTACTACTTTCCCTGTGGCTTCCTTTGTCTGCCTTGGATCTTTCGATTCAAAGCGGCAAGGAGGAGAACAAGCCTTATAGCGTACTGCACATAAGGGATGCAAGCTCCTTTGTCTGTCAACCAAAGCGTAATGATTTTGATGAAATAACACGTATCGAATGCCCCATTCCAAAAGCATCTTCTTCCTCTTTTCCTCCTATAAACAATACCCATTTTACGGTTCACTATCAAAAAACAAGTTCGGGCTATACCATAGTCGTCACACCCAAAACAAAAATAGCGCTGTATTCAGATGGCTTTGATTTACGTAAAGATCCGCAAACGTACGTTTCCAATGAAAAGCCAACAAAACATTGGAGCGTGATAGGTTACAGTGGAAAAATTCCAATGATTCAAGGGAAAAATGAAAATCCAAATGCCCTGAATCTTCCCATACGAAGCGCAAAAGAAACGCATCCCTACGTAGGCGGATTGGATTTAAAAGGCAATCCTATCGCGATGAAGCGCGTGCAGGACGTTACGGATTATATGGAATTAAAAAAAGCCTATAAAAACGAAGATTATGCAAAAACATTGTCTTTGGCAAAAAAAATAGTGGAAAAGTATCCGAACACAATTTTTAAAAATGAACTGTTTTTATACCAAATACGCGCATTGCATTTTCTGGGGGACAACGAGCAACTCTTGTTGTTATCAAAACAATTTATACGCCAATATTCAAGCGATTCCGGAATTGCAGAAGTTCTCGCGTATACCGGAGAGTCTTATGCAAAAATGGGACAAGGTGCCGATTCGGATTATTTTTTTAATCGTCTTTTCTCTGAGCATGAGGAGAGTCCGTTTGCGACCAAGGGGATGTTCTTAAAAGCACAGCAATTAGAAGCATCGGGAAAACCAAAGCCTGCGGCAGCTTATTACAAAATGGTACTTCAGAAGACAAAAGACGTTGATCTAGCATCAGCCGCCGCTTTTAAGCTTGCGAATATGAAGATTGCGTTTGGACATTTGAAAGAGGCAAAAGAGTACATAGAGAAAATAATACGGGCGAATCCCGATTATTATTCAAAAATGTACGAGCAATCGGTGGTAATGATTAATACCTATGCAGAGAATAAAGACCCAAAAACAGCAGCGCAAATTACCCTGAGTTTGATGAATAAGAGCCTAAAAAAATCAGATGACCATCAACAATTGCTTAAAAACCTTGGATTATTGTATGCGTCTGCAGGGGAAAAAGACAAAGCCTTAAAGCGTTTTGATGAATATCTTAAAATATACCCCTATGGGGCAGGAGTTGAAGAGGTCAAGCGCGCAAAAGATGGACTGTTTTTTGAAAAAACAGAACCAAAAGGGGACACCGGCATAAAAAAATACAATGATTTGATTGATCGCTACGGAAATGGTCCCGTGGGGCAAAAGGCATTGTATAAAAAAGCGCAGCTTTTGTTCAAAGAAGGGAGATACCAAGAAGTTTTGGACATAGAGAGCGATTTGTATCGACTCAGCAGTAAAGAGTTTGCCGATGCAAGCGGGATTATCGCTAAAAGTGCGATCGGGTTAACCAAAAAGAAATTGGAAGCCTTGCAATGCTCTGAAGCGATGATGTTGCACAAAATGTATCGTGTCAAGCTAGAGCCGCAATGGGACGGATTAACGTTTGAATGTGCCCTTAGAATGGGTAATTTTCCGGTCGCCAAAAAGATTGCCACACCGCATCTCAAAGCCGCTACGATTGCAGAGCGACAACTGTGGCTTACGCGTATGACAAAAGTTTATTTTGAGTTGGGTGAATACAAAGAAGCGTTGCGCTGTGGCAAAGAAGCTGTGACACTGTTGGAAGCGCAAAAAAATCCCCAGCTCAATGATGTCTATCGAACTTTATTTGATACCGCGCAACGCATGGGCGACGATGTTCGCATGATTGAATACATCAAAGGGTGTGAGAGCGCATTTGGTACCGATTTTAAAGACATTGAACGTTACACCCAAATGGTAAGTGTCGGCTTGAAACGAAAAGATGATCTGCTGGTTCAAAACTATGCTAATCGCGTCGTGACGTTACAAAACCGGACGAAAACGTATACGCAATCACCCTTTATCGAATTTGCATTGGCGCAATCCTTGATGAATCAAGATAAGAATGTTGATGCATTTGGGACACTTAAAAGTTTAACGCCTCGTAAGTTAAATAACGAGCAGCGTTCTCGTCAGCAATATCTAATAGGCTCAGTGGCAATGAAGTTGGGTAAAACAGTAGAGGCAAAAACAGCGTTTGGTGCGAGCATCAAAGCAGATGCCAAATCGGCATGGGGTAAACTCGCGAAGGATGCATTGGGGCTACTGTAAAAGCGCTTGCCCAATGGAAGTGAGCTCATTAATGCTTTTATTAGCCGTGAGGTTGAATTGATGGGTGTTAAACGTTAACTGGCGTTTCGCAAGTTGTGCCGTATGCGTAGAGATGCGTTGAACCAATGCTTCTTTGGAGTATTTTCCATCGAGATAATCCAGTGTTTCGATCATCCCAATCGCCTTCATGCTGTTGGGACTGCGTCCATAAAGCTGTTCGCACAGTGCCACTTCGTCAATCAACCCCTCCCCTAACATCAGCTGTGTTCGCACGCTTATCCGTTCCCGTAGCGTAGCACGCTCAATATTGATGTTAAGAATTGGGCACTCTTTGATAATGGGCAGCGGAGGATGCATCGCAAACCATTGGGAGGGGGGCAGTTTGGTTTCCAGATGCAGATGCAGCATTTTTTCAATGCGATAACTGTCGGTGGCGGTAATATTCGCCATGGTTGCAGGATCAATGCCGGTCAATAAACGATGAGCCTCTCGCGTATCCATCAAGAGATGCGATGCCTCTTCTCGAACTGCATCGGTGATGGTTGGAATAGGGGAAAGCCCCTCGAGCATGCTTTTGAGATAAAAACTGCTTCCGCCAACGATGATCAGATTTTTATGCTGCGCTTGCGCATAGGTGCACGCGCGATGGTATTCGTCGATAAACGTAAAAACACTGGCGGTTTCGTCAGGGCGAAGAACATCGATACCAAAGTGTTTGACGAGGTTAAGTTCGGCTTTTGAGGGTTTAGCCGATGCAATATCAATGCCCGTGTAGATGGAAAGCGAATCGATAGAGAGGATCACGGCATTATGCGATTGCGCTAAGTTTAGGGCAAGATTGCTTTTTCCCGAAGCGGTAGAACCGATGATCGCTAAGTGTTTCATGTGCGGCATTATACCCTACAGGGCACAAGAACCTCTAGTGAGGTACCCTGAAGGACACAGGAAGAGGAGCCACAAAGAGAATTTACGCTAGAATAAAAACCAATAATAAAAAATGAATAAGGAAGCCAGTGCAACGTCTTGCAAAACGACTCCGTGATTTTAATGAACTCGTTATGTTTCAACATTCGGTTTTTTCACTTCCCTTTATCTTTATCGCAATGATTGTGGCATCAAAAGGGTGGTTCGGCTTTAAACTGCTGCTGCTAGGAGGTTTGGCTGCTATTGGTGCGCGCAATGCGGCGATGGGGTTCAATCGTTATGTTGACCGAACCTATGACGTTATGAATCCGCGAACGGCAGGAAGACCTAGTGTGGATGGGCGGCTTAGTGCGGCGTCCATTGCCATCTTTACCGCAGTTAATGCCCTTGTTTTTGTGGGAACGTCGTATCTCATCAATGATTTGGCATTTTATGTGAGTGTACCGGTATTGATGGTACTGTTGAGTTATTCTTATTTCAAACGTTTTAGTTCTATGGCGCATATTGTTTTAGGCGTATCTCTGGGACTTGCTCCAATCGCCGGTGCCATTGCAGTGAGCGCAACGATACCTTTATGGTCGATTTACCTTTCGGTTGGCGTGGTATTTTGGGTGGCAGGGTTTGATTTGCTGTATTCTCTTCAAGATATGGAGTTTGATCGCAATCGTGGACTGCACTCGATTCCCTCGAAATACGGGAGCGTGGTAACTCTGTGGCTATCCCTCTTTTTTCATGCGCTGACGATTCTTTTTTGGAGTCTCTTTGTCCTCGAAGCCGGCTTGGGGATAGCGGCTTATTGTGCCGTTGTCTTTTCGGTTCTTATGCTGGGATATGAACATTACTTAGTCCGTTTGGATTTCACAAAAATAGATCGTGCTTTTTTTACGGTGAACGGCTATCTCGGGTTTGTTTTTTTTGGCTGTATAATTTTAGATAAGGTAGTGGGGTGAACGAAGTGCATTTGGTTGAAGCTATTTTGGAAATCGAGTTTGATGCAGCGCAGGCAAATGCCGGTGAATTTGAGCGGGAATATGAAGTCTTGGGAGAGGACGATGCGATAGGGCAATGGCTGCGTGCGGCAAAAGCCAAGGGGGAGACGAGCGAAAGTGACCCCGTCGTACTGCATCTTATCGTAGAACTTTATCGCAAGCTTGATCGTTTGGAGCAAGTTATGACGAACAGCACGCCAAGCCACTGTGCGTTGAAACATAAAGAGATGATTGGCCGTATCGGTTTTGAGCATTTTGAAATCAGTGAGCCTTTATTGACTGAAGGTGAACGTTATTATGGTCGTATCGTATTGCCGATACAAAATAAAAAAGTAGTCCCCCTGTATTTTGAAGCGCTTAGTCCAACACTGGCTAAAATAACGCAAATTCATTCAGCTGATGAGAAAGAATGGGATTCTTATATGATGGGGAAAGAACGTAAAAAGATACGTAAGTTGAAGGGAAATGGATAAACATGGGAGTTGAATTGATTGTCATCGCGCTTGCCGTTATGATCTTAGGGTTAATCTATTACTCTGTCAACAAAGAGAATGAAGTGAACATGAAGCTGCGTGCGATTGCGCATGCCGTAGAAGAGCTGCATCGTGAGATGTATAAACTCGACAAGCGTGTAACCCAAGAGGTAGAAATTATTACCTCCCTGCAAGAGTCACTGCCTGAAGCAGAGCGTATTACGAGTACCAAGGTTGATCAGGATATGAGTGAAATCTCCATTCCGATAATGGACGCATTAGAGCATATTGAGGGAACATTTACGGCCTACAAAGAGAAAACCGAAAATCGTTTGCGCTATTTAGAAGAGCGGATACGTAATCTCTCGCTGCCTACCTCGATCAGCGGTATGGACGATGAAAAAGTCATCAGTCGATACAATCAGGGGATGGAGGTAGATCTGATAGCCAAAGAGCTGCGTCTCTCAAAACCGGAAGTAGAATTCGTCCTAAAAATCAATCAGCTCAGATAGTTATAAGCTTTTATAGGTATAATTTCGTTCTCTTTAAATGTGCGTCCGTAGCTCAGCTGGATAGAGCACCGGTTTGCGGTACCGGCGGTCAGGGATTCGAATTCCTTCGGGCGCACCATCTATAAACTCCCTTCATATCGAACTTTCCTTTACTAAAATCAAACACTAAATTGGCTTAAGAATTCACTTGGTGAACATTACTTACTAAGTTTTATAGCTGCTCAACTTTAAAAATTTAAACTCAAAGCCTTCCCACCCATAAATAAAAATCTTCAAATTCCTCAATTTCCATGATCTATGTTTTTAAAGAATTCTTTTACCAGTGCTGAAATAAAGCTATTGGCTTCGATTACATCAAGATATTCTTCCAATGTAGCATCAAAATCAAGGGCTTCCATTTTAGTGTTAATATAGTGATCATGAGATAAATCAATTAGTTCGATATAAGGGTCTGTAATCGCATTCACCAGCTCATCCCGAAAATCAAAAATCGCATTAGAGATCAAATCGGCGTTAGAATCAAATACGTTTTTAGAGATGATATCCCACTTTCTATGTTTTGCTTCTAGGGCTTTTAGTATTTCTCCTGCACCATAGCTATAGCCCGTGGCAGCTTTAAATTTCATATCCAAATCAAAAAACAGCGTGCGTGTATCAATAGGAGTTTTATGCTCTCTAAAGAGAAAATAGAGATCATATAGGTCTTTAATCGTATCGGTTCGATCACTCAGGGCTTTAAGCTTATACAATATGAGGTTGTAACTGTTTTCGACTCGGGGAAAGAGAGAGGAATTTACAAAAGATTCATCGCAAAAGCGTCCACCCGTAAAATCAAGCAGTTCCACTTTGATAACTTCATCGCTTCCTTCAACGATACAAGCGAATCGATGGGATTTTTCTTCGGGTCGAAAATCATAATTGATCACGTTGATTTGCGAATGTGCCGTGAATGCTTTTCTCATTTCCATTGCATATCGGCTGGATTCGGTTGCGCCGCATAAATGATCAACAAAAAAATCGATATCTTCAGATTCTCGCCGTTCTTTGGAGAGCGCACAGCGATGTATTGCTGTTCCACCTGCAAATATGAGTGGTTCGATATCTTTGCATACATCGAGTATGAGTTCTTGCCCTCGGTAAACTGCTGCCCAGTCGTTTCTCATCGGTTATCCTTGTACCGCTTAGCTAGAAACGCCCAAAACTCTGCATCTTTTTTTTCCATGATCTTAGGATAGATGGGTTTTAGCGCGATGATGGTTTCTATACCAAGCAACGATACGATGTCTTTATAAAAAATATTCTTGAAGATGGGTTTTAGATATTCAGAATCTTTTTCTTGCACTTTTGCAAGAATCATTTCCACAGTAACGTTTTTGCCCCAAAATGCCGCTTGTAAAATTTTGTAATTTTTGTTTTCAATATTTTTGGGACGTTTAATAGGTACTGTTCTAACACGCTTTTTAGTAAGCTTGATAGGCATATTTTTCAAGATCGTGAGAGCATGCTCCGGCGCTATACCCCGTTTTTTCCACCCTGCAACCGTATCGTAAGGAATATGGGCAAAAGTAGCATACTCTCGTTTTGTAATGCCTCTCGCTGCCAATGCAGCATCAAATAGTTGTGCTTTCACAATGGTTCCTTTTGGTCAAATTGACAAATTATATCATACTTTTATATTCAAACGTTTTAAAAACTAAAAGTTTGTCAAAATTTGATATTTCCTTTGGTTGGTGGCTTTTATGGAAAATTCCAGACAATGATTCAACCCGATATTTTTCGGTATGAGGATATGAAGATCATGGTGGAGAAAATAGAATTATAATAAATATTCACACCAAATATGGTATGATTAAATCAATCATTCGCACCGTACAAATACAATCAATCTTCAAAGGCAATACCGTACATGAAACGCTGGATATGGGAACAAGATGCTTATCCTCATTTTACCTATGATCTAAATACACTTGAGCATTGGATTCAAGAGGTTTCATTGTCGCAAGGGTATTTGATAGCAATCACCCAAACCATGGACCAAAACAACATTACCCAAAGACAACTTGAAGCCCTTATGAACGAAGCAATTAGTACCTCCGCGATAGAAGGCGAAGTTCTTAATCGTGACAGTGTCAAAGCCTCTGTTCAACGTAAGCTTGGGTTTGCAGACATAGATGCATCAAAGCAGGATATTTCGACCGATTACCTGATAGAAATACTCATCGATGCCAATACCAACTACGATCAGGATCTGACGCTCCAACGGCTCTTTGGATGGCATAATGCTCTTTTTCCAAGGGGATTTAGTGGTCTAAGCAAGATCAATGTGGCTGCATTCAGAAGCGAAGAGGATATGGAAGTTGTAGGAGGAACTGCGGGAAAAGAGAAAACGTTTTATGTTGCACCCCCCAGAGCAATGCTTGAAGAGGAGATGTTACTGTACTTGGAATGGTTTAACGCCACACCTGCAAGTTTGCTCAAAGCGTGTATTGCCCATCTGTGGTTTGTCATCATTCACCCTTTTGATGATGGTAATGGTCGTATTGCCCGTGCTATCACCGATTTGGTCTTGTCCAAAATAGAAGCATCAACTGTGTCGAGACTCTATTCGATGTCAAGTGCTATTAGCAATGATCGCAAGGGATATTACCGTGCACTGGAACAAACAACTGGGTACGTCAGAAAAGAGACCAATCATTTGAATATCACTGTTTGGTGTGAATGGTTTCTCTCTACGTTGCACGCAGCCTTAGCAGACACGAAAAAAAAGCTGGGGCATATTGTACAAAAAACGACGTTTTGGGATAAATATCGAAATCATGATCTTAACGTCAGACAAGTAAAGGTACTCAATAAGATCCTCGACATGGGAGTTGAGAATTTTCAAGGCTCCTTGAGTAAAAAGAAATACATGACCATAGCGGACAGTTCATCTACCACGGCTTCAAGAGATATTTCACAGTTGATCGAGATTGGTTGTATCCGCCAAATCGAAGGTACGAATGGGAGAAATGTTCGATATGAAATCGTTTTTGATAGCTACTAACTGAGTCTTCTATGTGACATCACAAGAGTTGATTTCATGAAGATATGCTACAATAAACATGAACTTAATTAAACGGAGTCTACTGTATGAAAAAATCACGTCTTGCGGGCGGTATCTTGGCCCTTGCTCTTCTCTCAACCGCCGGTGTGTCCAAAGAGTTTTCAGTGGGCCTTACGGCCGGAACGATTGGTATGGGAGCGGAAGCCGCTACAAGCATCACAGAGAACCTGAACGTTCGTACGGTGGTCGCGGGATTTAAATATTCTAAAGATGGCGCCCAAGGTACCGATATCACGTATGAGGGAGACGCAGAGTTTTTAAATGCCGGTCTCTTGCTTGATTATTATCCGTTTGGCAGCGGTATTCGCTTAAGCGCAGGGGGTTATTACAATGGAACCAGTGTTGCGTTAAAAGGGGTTCCTGCAGCAGGATCTTCATATACTTTTAACGGCGTTACCTATACGTCAGCCGATGTCGGGGATCTTAACGCAGAAGTGAAATACAAGAAGATTATGCCCTATGTCGGGTTTGGATTCGGGAACACCATGGCAGGCGGTAATTTTACCTTCGGAATGGACATCGGCGCTATGATAGGTTCGCCTACCGCTTCTCTGACCGTAACGAACCCTACCAATAATGCAATTTTGGCCGCCAACGCCGCTGTGGAAGAGCAAAAGCTCAAAGACGAGATAGGGAATCTACCGGTCTATCCAGTCGTCACCGTTAGTGCTTCTTATCGCTTTTAAGGCTCCTTTCCCTGCGGGGAGTATCCCTTTTAATCTTCCCCAAGCCAGACCTAAATACTCATGAAAAGCGGCTTCTGAACGTTCTAGCCCTTCTGCTGATGGAAATTGCAAGAGTTCATCTCTTTTTTTTATCTGGAAGTCTGTCGGTGCTGGAATAACGTCAATACCGGCTTTTTGAAATAATGCAGATGCCCGAGCCATATGGGAGGCTGAGGTGACGAGAATGAGTGGTTGATTTCCAACGATTTTTTTCGATGCTATGGCTTCTTCTTGGGTGTCTTGCGGAGATTCCAGAAGTAGGATATCCGTAGGATCAACGCCAAGGGCTATGGCCATTTGAGCGTTTTTGCGCGCATTAGAGATGGGGTCTCCTCCTCCATAGCCGCTAAAGATGAGTTTCGTATTCGGATGGGTTTTGTGGAGTGAAATCCCTTCATTGAGTCGTGCCAGCGAAACAAGACCTATTTCCGAGGAGAGCGGTATTTTTGGATTACTGGTATGGCCGCAACCCAGTACGTGTATGTATTGTGCAGGAGTATTGGTTCGTTGAATTTTTGAGTGGGCGCTTTCGAGCGGTAAAAGAAGGAGTGCTGAAAATGGAGGATACGATAAGAGGCTGATCCATAGTAATGAAGAGAGAAAAAATTGCTTGGCACGTCGATCGTTTCCGCGTTGCCAAAAATAAAATCCAACCCCAAGAAGGATAAAAAAAATCGGGAAAGGCATCAAAAAAATCGAGATGAATTTTTTGACGAAAAACATTTAGGCTTTGTTTTTCCTTGCTGCGATTTCGCGCAAAAAGCTTTCCAAATCATAAATCGTGCGATACTGAGGCGTAAGCACATGAATAAGAATATCTCCCAAATCGATCGCAATCCAGTCTCCGCTTTCATCAACGGCTAAAAATTCTTCTGAACCTTTTAGTCCACGCTTTAGGTGGTCGAGCAATGCAAATGTGTGGCGCTCTCCCAGCGAAGTGGCAATCACAACGTAATCTGCGAAATAATCAGATCCTTGAAGATCAAAGACTTCGATGTTTTCGGCTTTGTTCATGTCTAATACATGGCTGATTTTTTCAATTCTCGGGTTCATGGTGTTCCTTGTAGTATGTAATAATATCTTTTTCGAGTGTTTCCTCAAGCCCCAAGGGGCAGTGGCGGTCTCTAAAATGCTTTGATCGACTCTCTTCGTTTACGTCTAATGTTATCATCCCTGGCGGAATGGCAATGTTATCCCGCTTGGCAACGACAAAAATGACCTTTTGGGCAAGTTTTTCGTAGTCGTGCCACTGCTGTAGAGAGGCTAGATTGTCGGCTCCGATGATCAGATAGAGCTTTTTGTTATCGGATGCATAATGTTCCACGGTTTCAATCGTAGGGACACTGCGATGGAGGTTAACTTCAAAATCGCTGATTTCAACTTTTTCATAAGGTTCAAAAATCCGTTTCAACCATTGGACGCGTACATCACCCTTGGCGCAAGCGGATGCTTTGAACGGATTGCGAAAATTGGGAACAATGATAAGTCGGTCAATATCCAAAACATCAAGGGCTTTGAGCGCAACACGCACGTGACCCACGTGGGGTGGATCAAAACTTCCGCCATAAAGTGCTAGCAACGTTTGCCTTAACTGTATTTTAATCGAAATTATAACCGAATTTTGGTAAAATCCCCTTATTACCGTAGAAGAGGAAGATAGTTTAATGGCGCTAAAAATAGCGATCAATGGATTTGGTCGAATCGGTCGCAGTGTTACGAGGTTAATCGCCTCACGCGATGACGTTGAGATCGTAGCCATTAATGACATGGCATCCATTGAAATGATGCTGTATTTATTGCAAAATGATTCCGTTCATGGCCCTTTTGAGGCGGAAGCGTCCATTTTAGATGCAACGCATCTGAAAATTGGTTCACAGACGGTTGCTGTTTTTTCACATAAAAATCCTAATGATTTGGATTTTGGAGCGTGCGGTGCGGAGGTGGTTTTTGAATGCAGCGGTCTGTTTTTAACCACCCAGTCAACACAGCATCATTTGGAAAAAGGGGTGAAAAAAGTCATTATCTCTGCCCCAAAGCAAGATGACGTAACGCCAACCTTTGTTTTAGGGGTGAATCATCACCGGTATGCGGGTCAAGCCATTATTTCCAATGCGTCGTGCACCACGAATTGTTTAGGGCCGATTGCAAAAATCATTGACGAAGCCTATGGCATTGAAAAAGGGCTAATGACCACTATTCATGCCTACACAAACGGACAGGCGATCATGGATTCTGCCCATGGGACGGATATGCGCCGTTCGCGTGCGGCCGCGGTGAACATGATTCCTACCACGACGGGTGCTGCAAAAGCCATTTCACTCGTTTTACCTTCATTGGAGGGGAAGCTGCACGGTCAAAGCGTCCGTGTTCCGACACCTGATGTGTCGATGGTGGATTTGACTGTTTTGGTACGAAAAAATGTAACCAAAGAAGAGATTGTCGCGCGTTGCAAAGAACACGCGACAGGCGATATGAACGGGATACTGGAAGTGGATGAGCGCTATCGCGTATCTCAGGATTTTATGGGATCGAGTTGCAGCGCTATCGTTGCCGCGGATTTAGTGCAAGTTATTGACGGCAATTTGGTTAAAATTATGGCGTGGTATGACAACGAGTGGGGTTACTCCAATCGACTGATTGAAATGGCGTTATTTATTACAAATTTTAAGGAGCAAGAATGAAACTATTGAGCATCAAAGAGTGTGATTTGCACGAGAAAAAAGTATTTATTCGATGTGATTTTAACGTTCCTATGGATGAGTTTGGTAACATTGCCGATGATCGCCGCATACGTTCGGCGCTCTCGAGTATCAAATATTGTCTTGATCAAGAATGTGCCATTATTTTGGGATCGCATTTTGGCCGTCCAAAAGCGGGCGTGTTTAGCGAAGAAGATTCACTCTCTCCTGTGGTACGTCGTCTGCAGCAACTGTTAAAAATGGATGTAAAGTTAGCGAAAGACGTCGTAGGTGAAGATGCACAAAAAATGGCGAGAGAGCTAAAGTCAGGTGAGATTTTAGTGCTTGAGAACCTCCGCTTTGAAAAAGGGGAAACGAAGAATGAACCTGAGTTCAGTGCTGCTTTGGCGTCGCTTGCAGACGTGTATATTAACGATGCGTTTGGTGTTAGCCAC
Organism: Campylobacterota bacterium; assembly: GCA_030836825.1. Taxonomy (GTDB): domain Bacteria; phylum Campylobacterota; class Campylobacteria; order Campylobacterales; family Sulfurimonadaceae; genus Sulfuricurvum. Next base: position 3,839 of record JAUPLR010000120.1, on the reverse strand, counting down.
CGTGCCCATGCTTCGGTGGAAGGGATTACGCAGCATTTTGACCGTGAGCACAAAGCGGCCGGTTTTTTGCTGCTCAAAGAGATTGAATTTTTTGATATCTTGTTGGAAAATCCGGCACGACCGTTTGCGGCGATTGTGGGCGGGAGCAAGGTGTCGGGTAAGCTGGAAGCCTTGGTCAACCTTTTGCCTCGTGTTGATAAAGTCCTGATTGGCGGCGGGATGGCGTTTACGTTTCTCAAAGCGATGGGATACGATGTGGGAAAATCACTGGTTGAAGATGATTTGATTGAGGAAGCAGCTAAGATCATGGAAGAGGCAAAGCGTTTAGGGGTTAAATTTTACTTGCCCGTGGATGTCGTGGCGGCGGATGCCTTTAGCGCAGACGCAAACAGTCATACGGTGAGTGCTCAGGAAATTCCAACCGATTGGATGGGATTGGATATTGGACTTGCCAGTGTTGAACTGTATCGTGAAGCGCTTGAAGATGCTAAAACAATTTTGTGGAATGGACCGATGGGTGTTTATGAAATGGAACGTTTTGCCAAAGGTTCCAATAAAATAGCCCATTTTCTAGCCGATTCTCATGCAACTACGGTTGTGGGCGGCGGCGATACGGCAGATCTGGTTCAGCGTATCGGTCTTGATGAAGAGATGACGTTTATCTCTACAGGTGGAGGGGCTTCTCTTGAGCTGTTGGAAGGTAAAGTGCTCCCTGGCGTTAAACCTTTGTATAAATAAGGAAAAATCATGATTTTATGCGCCAATTTTAAAGCCAACAAAACACGTCAAGAGACACGAGCCTATATGGCGGTCGTTGAGTCGTTCGTCTCTGCAAATGAGATTGATGATATTGTTATGGTTTTCCCCCCTTTTACTGCATTGGAACATCTTTCCCGTAATGTTCTCATCGGAGTTCAAAATGCGTATCCGGCACAAAACGGTGCGTATACGGGAGAGATAACCCTTGAGCAGCTCGAAGAGTTTGGCGTAAAAACCATTCTTATCGGTCATAGCGAACGCCGTCATGTTTTGGGTGAAACGCAAGAACACATTGCCGCTAAATTCCGTTTTTTTGCCGAAAAAGGATTTGCGATTATCTATTGTGTCGGTGAGCCGTTGGAGATTCGCGAACAGGGTGATGAAGCGTTGATGCGCTATGTGGATACTCAATTTGTAGGAATTGATTGCAATTATACTGATTTGATTATTGCGTATGAGCCGGTGTGGGCGATCGGTACAGGATTAACCCCGACCTCTGATCAGATTGTAGACATGCATGCCGCATTGCGAACCAAGACATCTGCACCGCTTTTGTATGGAGGAAGCGTAAAAGTGGACAATGCCAGCAGTATTATGGCATTGGAAAACGTAGAGGGCGTATTGGTGGGTTCAGCATCACTCAGTGCCAATGATTTTTGTGAGATGATCGCACAAGCGTCCCAATTAAAACAAAACGAAAGGGAAAATGAATGTTTATGAAAGGTAAAAAAGGGCTGATTGTTGGATTGGCCAATGATAAATCGATTGCATACGGTATTGCGCAGGCATTGCACGCGCAAGGGGCGCAAATGGCGTTTACGTATCTCAATGAAGCATTGCAAAAGCGCGTAGAACCGATTGCAAAAGCGTTTGATAACTCTCCCGTGTATAAGCTCGATGTCTCTGATGAATCCGATATGGAAGGAATCGCTGCCAAAGTAGCCGCTGATTTTGGTCAAATCGATTTCTTGGTTCATTCAGTTGCCTTTGCTCCCAAAGAAGCATTGACGGAAGGATTCATGAAAACTTCCAAAAGCGCCTTTCAAATCGCGATGGACGTTTCGGTGTATTCGTTTATTGATTTGACGAACCGCTTAGAGAGCGTATTGGCTCCGAGAGCATCGATTCTCACTCTCAGTTACCTTGGCGGACCAAAATACATCCCTAACTACAACGTTATGGGAGTAGCAAAAGCGGCATTGGAATCAAGTGTTCGCTACATGGCGGTTGAGCTTGGCGCTCTCAAAGGTCAGCGCGTGAACGCCATCAGTGCCGGACCTATCAAAACACTCGCGGCCAGCGGAATCGGCGACTTCAAACAAATTTTAAACTGGAACGAGTCAAACGCACCCTTGCGTAAAAACGTAACCATCGAAGAGGTCGGAAATTCAGCAATGTATTTACTCAGCGATCTCTCAAGCGGTGTCTCAGGTGAAGTTCATTACGTAGACGCGGGCTACAGCATTATGGCAATGCCTGCGGTGGAGAAAAATCACGAAGGAAAAACGGTATTCGTCTGGGAGAACAGAGAATAACGTTTCTAAAAATTACTTTCCTATAACGGGCATATTCTGCAATGTTTCACTATGGGAAGCCTCTTTTGGCTTTCCTTCATTTAGCTTCTCTTTGTTCTCATGATACACTTTCCATTTATCGGCGTAGCTTTGCAACGTAAACGGTTTTTCATTCGCTACGACCGTTGTATCTGTCGAGGCAGAGACGGGTGCGTTACCTTGGGCTGTTGTATTGGGAATCCAATCCTCTTTTAGCCATTTGTCCAATGAGCGCTGCATCGCTCCCCCCTCAGAGTTGGCAGAAGTATTAGGGGAAACGGTTTGCAATGAGCTATTTTGCGATGGAGAAACAGTGGCACTGGTGGTACATCCAACGAGCAAAAGAGAAGAGAGCATAAGAGGCAAGTGGAGACGCATGGGTAACCATCCTTTTTCTGAAATATTTAAGACCAGTTTGTACTATAGCATAGATAAGTCAAATCTTTTATGCTTGATGATTAAAATTTGATCATATAAAGAGAAAATTCCGTGATATAGGGCGTTTTTTTGAAATAATAATAAGTAAAATAGAATAATATTATTACAGCATTCTTTAAGAAACGGGGCGTTACAATGGTTTTTGACGAAACAATATTCGGGATAAAACCCAAAAGCAGAGCTTAGCTTAAGGAGAATGAATGAAATTAGTTAAAATGAGTCTTGCGACGGCTGTATTGCTAGGTGCCAGTGCATTCGCAATCGATAACGTGAAGGTAAGCGGTGACGCAAAGCTGTTGTACGGTAGTGATAATCAGGACCAAGCGGCGGCTTCCATGAAGAGCGATAAGATGTTTGGACAGGATAACAGTTATGTTGATACAGCCTTTCGTCTTGGCGTAACGGGTGATTTGATGAAAGGCGTTTCCTTCGGTGCAGCGGGTTATGCCGTTAGTACGCTTGGGCTGGAAAACAATCTTGTTGCAAATACATGGACAGGCGCGCATGATCAAGCGACCGATGATACGGCATGGATGAGTGAGCTTTGGCTTTCAGGAACTGTTGGTAAAACAACGGCTAAAGTGGGACGTATGCAACTTGATACCCCTTTGGTGTTCTCTGAAACATGGTCAGTTGCGGCAAATACCTTTGACGCGGCTGTTTTAATCAATCAAGATCTCCCTGATACTGCGTTGATCGGGGCATGGATCGGGAAAAGCAATGGGGTGGACGTCAATAATGTTTCAGCAAGTACGACAGATAGAGACGCTATCCTCCGTGATGGTGCGGTGTTTGGTACTTTTGGTTCAAAAGGCACCTATACGGTTGGAGCCATCAATAATTCCTTGAAATTTTTGACGGCTCAAGCATGGTATTACAATGTTGTAAACATCGCTGATGCGTATTGGTTGCAAGCGGATTGGGATTGCAAATTGGTTAAAGATGTAAAAATTGGCGCACAATACGCCAATATGAATCCAAAAGGTATGGCTATTGACCCTGCTGTTTTGAATCTTGCCAACAGAGATTCATCGGCATACGCTGTCAGAGTTGGATACGAGGGAATTAAAGATCTAAAGATCTCCGCCG